>JADJEI010000012.1 GCA_016709155.1 Ignavibacteriales bacterium
GCATCAAACCGGGAATAACAGCGGTGTGATACATTCAGGGCTTTATTACAAGCCCGGCTCACTTAAAGCACAAAACTGTGTGAGCGGAAGAACTCACCTTTACGAATTTTTACAAACTCATAATATTAATTTCGAAAGATGCGGTAAGCTTGTGGTAGCTATTGAAGAAAATGAATTGCCGCAGCTTGATGCACTTTATGAAAAAGGAATTGCAAACGGACTAACAGGATTAAAAAAATTATCCGGGGAACAACTGAAAGAATATGAACCGCACGCTGCCGGTGTTGGTGGATTGCTCGTTCCGGAAACCGGCATTGTGAATTACAAAACTGTTACTGATGCTTATTCCCAAAATTGTCAAATCAAATGGAGGGGAGATAAATACAAATTGTAAATTCATTTCGATGAAAAAATATCCTGATGGGTTGATCGTAAAAACATCCTGCGGCGAAATAAAAACTAATTTTATTATTAACTGTGCCGGTCTTTATTCCGACAGAGTTGCAAAACTATGCGGCGTTAATCCCGGGTTAAAGATCATTCCCTTTAGAGGCGAATATTTTAAGCTGAAGAATGAAAAAGAATATCTCGTTAAAAATTTAATTTATCCTGTCCCGGATCCAAGATTTCCATTTCTCGGTGTACATTTTACACGGATGATTCAAGGGGGAGTTGAAGCCGGACCGAATGCAGTACTCGCTTTTAAACGTGAAGGTTATTCTAAAAAAGATTTCTCGTTTAAAGATTCAACCGAAATGTTTTTTTACAATGGATTTTGGAATATGGCTGCTAAGTATTACCAAATGGGATTTGCCGAGTTTTATAGATCATTCAGCAAAAAGGCTTTTGCAAACGCATTGCAAAAACTAATTCCGGAAATTCAAATTGATGATATTACTAAGGGTGGGGCAGGTGTTCGTGCGCAGGCTCTTGAGCCTTCCGGAAAGCTTGTGGATGATTTCAGAATTGTCGAAGCAGACAAAATGATTCACGTATTAAATGCGCCCTCGCCCGCGGCAACTGCGTCTTTGAGCATCGGGGACACAATTTCCCGGCTTTTTGTTAAAAGAATAAGTTGATTTTATTTTCAGTTTTGAATTGACATAAACCTAAATTGGTTTTATTTTAATTTTAGATGTGTCATTCACTTTGTATTTTATAATATTTCTTTATTCAAGCAATTAGTAAGAAAGGTATTCAAATGAAAACCGTACACGAAATTCTTCTTAACAAAGGAAACCAGGTGTGGACTATCTCCCCCGACTCAACAGTTTACGATGCGCTTAAGCTAATGTCAGAAAAGGAAATTGGCGCTGTGCTGGTCTGCGAAGGCGATAACATAAAAGGCATTATGTCTGAGAGAGATTATGCACGCAAAATTATTTTGCAAGGTAAATTATCAAAGGAAACAAAAATCTCCGAGATAATGTCCGATAAAGTTATCTACGTTAATCCCGATATGCGAACGAGCGAATGTATGGCGCTGATGATCAACAAAAAAATCCGGCACCTCCCTGTGCTGGAAAATCAAAAACTTGCCGGGCTAATCTCAATCGGTGATGTGGTTAAAGCTGTTATTGATGAAAAAGAATTTCTTATTGATCAGCTTGTCAATTATATCACCAGCACTCCTTCAATTAAATAAGCTGAATGAGCGCTGAGAATATTTTATCTGCTCTTAATTCTCTTTTGCTATGCGATGATATTCAATCAATCAGAAAAGAAATTAATTCACTGCATAAACATTTTTCTGACAACACCCGCGGTGAAGAATTATCATTCGTTATTCCCGCCTCAAATGAAATTACATTAATTAAAAAAAAATATTTAATCGCCGAATTGAACCAGATACTTGAAACACAATCACTCGAGCGTACAAAATATTACATCCGCCGTTTGGTTAAAACAATTTCCGAAAAGAAAACAAGCAAGATCAACGAACTCAATCTTAACCGCTGGAAAGAGTATGAAGATATTCTCACAGACAGCCTGTGGGTTTTGAATAAACGCGATTCATCGGGCGCGCACAATGCCGGATACTGGGGAAATTTTATCCCGCAGATTCCTAACCAGTTTTTACGACGGTACACAAAAAAAGGTGACTGGGTGCTCGATCCTTTTCTCGGCAGCGGCACAACTTTAATCGAATGCAAAAGGCTGGGGCGAAACGGAATAGGAATTGACCTTTCACCTAAAGTTGTTTCGCTTGCAGAAAGAAATATAGGCAAGGAAAAAAACCCTTTTGATGTCCGAACTGAAATTTTTAATGCTGACAGCGCTTCGCTGGACTTAATTTCAACGTGCAAGAAAGCGGGAATTAAATCTGTGCAATTTGTTTTTCTCCACCCGCCTTACTGGGATATAATCAAATTCTCCGATGATAAAAATGATCTCTCTAATTCCAGAAGTATTAAATCATTCCTCGAAATGTTCGGCAAAGTGTTTGATAATGCTTTTAGTGTTCTGCAAAAAGGAAGGTACGCTGCGATAGTAATTGGAGATAAATATTCCGCAGGTGAATGGATACCGCTTGCTTTTGAAACAATGAATGAAGCGCTGAAAAGAAAAGTGAAACTGAAATCAATTATCGTAAAAAATTTTGAAGACACAACCGGTAAACGTGCACAAAAAGAACTATGGCGATACCGCGCACTGCTCGGAGGATTTTACATTTTTAAGCACGAGTATATTTTTCTGTTTCAAAAGAAATAAAAATCCCGCTAAACTAAAGTGTAAATATATCGGGGCTGCTGCACAAGCTGATTAATTAACCGTAATTCCTCTCATTGTTATTCAATTTATTACACTGTGATTTTCTATTTTCTGAATCCCCTTTAGCAGTTAAAAAAACCTCATTTTTTGCATTAAAAACAGCCTATAAAATTTAAAAACCTTCAATAATTGACAATTTTAATACCTTTTTTGGTTTTTGGGTGACCCGCATGCATATCCAAATGCCTCGCTTGGATATTGAAATGGCACACTTGAATGATCTAAACTCAAAACGAACATCCAAGAGCCTCGTTTGGATATTCAAACGCCACATTTGGAGATCCAAATGCCACACTTGATTCACCAAAAATTAAATCCATTATTCGAACGCCTCGCATGCATATCCAAATGCCTCATTAGGATATTGAACCAGAGTGCAAAAATTCTGCTAATCAGCCTTGAAAATTCAAAATTTACCTGCCGCAATCACCGGAATATTATCAGATTTTCGAACTGTGTACGTTATAGAAAAAAACTACTTACCCGGGTTCTCTCAAACAGAAAGCACGGCTTAAAGGGAATGATTTATGTGTTCAACTTCATTCAAATGAATTAAATCTTTTTCTAAAAATCATCATTGTTATGCTGCCGACAAGTACGGCGAACCATAAAGTTGCAAGCCGAATAAAAATTGTTGCGGCAAAGGCGGTGCTTTGCTCGTAACCTTTGTTTGATAGGAAGTAAACTAAAGAGCCGTCTGTTGCCCCCAACCCCCCGGGTAACGCAGTCAGCGAGCCAAACAATATTGAAAAGGCATAGGAGAAAATTGTCCATATAAATTCAACATTTATTTCTAATGCGATAAAGACAAAATAAACACTAAGGCATTCAATCGTCCAGGAAAGAAAACTTAATAGCAAAGCAGCGGCTAATGATTTTGCACCGAGCATTTTGTGAAAACTTGTGTATGCTGTGTTGATTTGTTCAAGATACTTATGTAAAAATTTTATTTGTGAAAGGAGGGTTAGAATTTTTATTGTGACTGTTTTGTTAGTTAGAATAAAAACGAAAACTGCAAAAACCACCGCCGTAAAAACGATGAGCAATAAACTTTGATCTAATAGAATCGCGCCGGCGAAAGAAAATATAGTAAGCATAATAAAATCATTCAGGCGTTCTGTAAAAATTATGGGCGCAGTTTTACTCATCGGCTCGTTAGTTATTTTTTTGACAAGATAACTTTTGTATAATTCGCCCATTGCGCCGGGAGTTGCAAGCATAATTAAGTTAGAGAAGAAAATACCTGCCGAGTCTTTGATTTTTAGTTTGATATTCAAATAGCGCAGTAGATACTCCCACCTTAAAAATCTTAAGCTGAAATTTAAAAGAGCGAGAAGAAGAATTAAAGGAAGCAAAGAAAAATTAAATTTACTCAAAGCTGCAAAGACCAAATCGGAGTCAAAATAAAAGAAGAGGGCAAGGTATAAGATTGCCGCCGCCGCAAGCAGAATAGAAAGATTTCGTTTAATTTTTTTTAACAAAATAGTTGCCACTGATTTCACGAATTAACACGAATTAAATTAGAGTAATTCGCGGCTGATAATTATTTCAATGATAATTCAAAGTACTGCCGCCGATAAATTCTCTGATGACAGAATCACCGGGGATAGCTGATTCATCGTCAACTTTTTTAATTGAAGCGAGAATATTTTTAACTCTCAATGCGCGTTGATAAGCATCATTTTTCAGAGGGTTATTTTTTAGATTTTCTTCCCACTCAATAAATTTATCAGCCAGCTTATGACTATAAACGGGAAGCTCGTAAGGCATAGCACTGTTAATAATAAAATCAGCGGTGTTGTTGTAAGGAATAATATTTCGCAGTTCACTTGCCCGGACATAATGCCAATGTTCAAGAGTTTGCTGAGGGTTGTAAGCTCGGAATGCCCAGTCACGAAGCATTCTGCGCATCAGTCGAATGTCTGTCCAGCGAATAAATTTTCCGTTATTGTCCTTCATCTGCATTAAGGGTTCAAGATATAGCTTAAATTTTTGCTGATCATTTATGCCGGTTGTCATAGGGGGGTAGAGTCCGCGCAGGCTGTCAATTAAAAGTATTTCATTTTCTTTTAGTTGAATGGGAGTGCGATTTAAATATCTTGTGCCGGTTTTAAAATCATAGAACGGAATTACTACTTGTTCGCCACTGCAAAGTTTTTGCAGATGGTCATTGATCATTTCAAGATCAAGCGCCTGCGGAGTTTCAAAATCATAATCGCCAAATTCATCTTTAGGATGCATTTCAAGATCGAAGAAATAATTATCAACAACCAATGGAAGAAAATGCAAGCCTCGTTTTTCTAATCGTTGTTCAAGCTTTAAGGTGGTGGTGGTTTTTCCGGAAGAAGAAGGACCGGTGATCAAAACCATTTTCAGGTCTTTGCTTCTTTCGGCAATCATTTCTGCTGCGGTTTTAATATCTTCTTCGTAAGCAGATTCGCTTTCGTGGACAATTTGTGAAAATTCTCCAAGCTGAATCCTTTCATTTAATTGTTCGATAGTAAAAAGATTTTTCGTTACGCTCCAATCAAGAATTCGATGGAGTTTTGCCCAGGGGATATTTTCCGATGGATGAGATGCTTTCTCTGCACTTGACTCCCGCCTTTTATTTGCCTCTTCCCTGTAAAGAATAAATGCTTTGGCAACTTTAGCATGTCCATTTTCTATCAAAACCT
Source organism: Ignavibacteriales bacterium (assembly GCA_016709155.1). Lineage (NCBI taxonomy): Bacteria > Pseudomonadati > Ignavibacteriota > Ignavibacteria > Ignavibacteriales > Ignavibacteriales bacterium. The sequence continues at coordinate 5,448 of JADJEI010000012.1, forward strand.
TTTCAACTGCATCCTGAATTTCTTCAATGGTGGGAGTAATAAAAGTGGAATTATTTTTTGTTAGAAGTTTAATTACTTCATCTGCAAGTTCATCAGCTTTTTCTTTATCCCGACCGCCGACTGCAACTGCTGCACGATAAATTGCATTACTGATTCTACCTTTGTTGAAAGGAACGAGAACCCCGCTTCTTTTTTTTACTTGTTTTATTTCAGCCATAAATATTTTCTCATTAATCTTGTTAAAGAATATTATGCTAATTGATAAACATCAAGCGACTCTACTAATCCTTTAATGTTTATATTTTTATGAATTATCGGATTGATATTGGGCGGTGTAATTTTATTGTAAACATCTTTCGAAATTAATATTACAGAATTAAGTTCTTTATTAATTTGCTCAAGCCGTGCAGCGATGATTACAGGCTGTCCTGTAACTGAATATTGTTTTCTTTCATTTGTTCCAACATTACCTGTAACAACTTCGCCCGCATTTATTCCAATTCGAATTATTGTTTCAGGTAATGATCCATCTTCATTTCTTTTTTTTAATTCAGTATAAATTTCTAAAGCGGAATTAACAGCAAGCTGGCAATCGTTATCGTGTTCAATCGGCGCACCAAAAATAGCCATCAATCCATCTCCCATAATTTGAGTAACGATGCCTTTATTTTTATTTATTATTTCTATGATAAATGAAAATACCTCATTCTGATATGTTATTATTTCTTCAGGTGATTTGTTTTGAGCAAAGATTGAAAAGTTTCTTATATCCAAGAACATTATTGCTGCAAATTTCAAGCGGCTTTGAATCAAGGACTTTTTGTCTAATATTTCATCAACTATTTCTTTAGAAATTTGCTGACCAAATAGTTTTTGAATTTCGTTTCGTTCCGCTTGCGCTTTGTAATGTTTCATCAATCCTTTTTTTATTTGATTGGTAATCAATCCAGCCGTATGACCCGAAATAAAAAACAAAGCCGCTGTACCCACATAAGCGGGGAAAAATGAACTGGCTTTTATTGCTTCGTCAGGGAAGGGTTTATTACTCAGGTAAAATGCTATCACGGTGTATTGTATTGCTGCCATCAGACCAGAGAACAGACAAAGATTAAAATCTAATTCGAGGGATGAAAGCATAATAATTATAAAATACAATAGTGCAATTGGAGTAAACAGCGGATAAACAGAAGGTAGGTTGAATGAGTAAATAATCAATACAATACTTGGAATACTAATTTCTATAAAAGCATTGATATACCTGATTGAAATGAATGCTTTTACACCAAAGCGTGTCCATCTTTTTGCAGCACGACTTACAAATATTGCCCGAATAAAAATTACTGCAAGGATGATTAATGTTAGTTCAATTATTATCGGAAATTGAGAAATGTCTTTGAACTGCGCATTGAAGATTAGTGAAATTAATAGTACTACTATAATCAAATATCCAATTATTCCCGCAAGTACTTTTGATCGGAAACTTTCGTTTGATATAATCTCTTCAGAAAATATTTCTTCAAAAAGTTTTGTGCTGTTATTCGCCATTGGGATTAAATTATTTTCAATTAAAATTATTTTGAAACATTCTAATTTACTTACTCATTACGAACGATTGAAAATCAAGTTTAGAAATATTGCCACTAATTACACTAATTCTCACGAATTTCATTTTAATTTTTAAATCATTAGCGATAATCCGTGAAATTCGTGGCATAAATTCTAATAGTTAAATCTAACTAACCTAAATTTACTAAACAGTTTTTTTATAATTCCGGATTGCCAAACCATTAAATACAATTGCAAATCCAATTACAATCAAAAAATGAAAACGCAAATCCCAAAAACCGCTGCCTTTTAATACAATCATTCTCATTGCTTCAATCAAATAGCGAACTGGATTAATATAAGTTAGATATTGTGCCCAATCCGGCATGTTTTCTATTGGTGAAAACAATCCGCCAAGCAAAATAAAAATTAGCATAAAGAAGTATGCTATAAACATTGCTTGCTGCTGTGTATCCGCATAAATAGATGTAAGTAAACCGAAGCCGAGCAAAGCAATTAAATAAATTCCAGCAAAAATATATCCAACCCAAAAGCTTCCTGCGGGATAAATTCCGTAAACAATAAAGCTAATTAAAAATCCTATTGTCAAAACAAATAAACCAAGTACCCAAAAGGGAATTAACTTGCTTAAAATAAATTGATACTTTTTTATAGGCGACACATTTAGCTGCTCAATTGTTCCGACTTCTTTTTCTTTAACAATGTTGAGTGATGACATTAAAAATCCTACCAAAGTAACAAGTAAAGCTAATATGCCCGGAACGATAAAATATTTATAATCCATTTGTACGTTAAACCAATTAGAACTTGTAATATCAATAGCAGGAATGGCATTTAATCTCGGCTGCTGATTCCATTCAGTACGAACATCATTATTAAAATCCTTTATTATAGAATTTGCATAAGCAACAGCAAGTCCCGCAGTTTGTCCGCTTATTGCATTTGCGGCAATCAAAACTTTTGTTTCATCTTCTCCAATAAGATCGCGCTCAAATCCTTCTGGAATTTCAACAATCAAATCTGCTTTATCCTTTTCAACCTGATCTAATGCATCAGCGTATGTTTTGGAATAATCTACAAGTTGGAAATATCCGGAGGCAGTTAAATTATTTATCAGTTTTCTTGAATATTCGGAATGATCATTATCAACAACGCTAAGTGTAATATTTTTAATTTCATACGTTGCAGCATAAGGAAGAATAATAAGTTGTATCACCGGTAAAGCAAAAATCATTCTTAGAATAAGTTTATCACGAAAGATTTGTAAAAATTCTTTTCTTAATAAAAATTTTAGCGTTCTCATTATAACCTGATCTTAAATCTTTTTATACTGATAATTAAAAATGTTCCGGTCATTGCTAATAGAATTAATAATTCTTTCCAGATTTGCTCTATGCCTATTCCTTTTATCATTACATTTTTTACAATTATGATGTACCATTTTGCAGGAACCAAATTAGATAGTATTTGCAAAATAGTTGGCATGTTTGCAATCGGAAATGCATAGCCGCTTAACATTACTACGGGAAGCATTAAGCCAAGCAAAGAAATAAGCATTGCGGCTTGTTGTGTTTCTGTTATCGTTGAAATTAGTATTCCGAGCGATAACGCACAAAAAATATATATAATTGTAGAAGCAGTTAATAAGAACAAACTTCCCTCAATTGGTAATCCAAGAACAAACACACTCAATATCAATATGGTGGCTACATTTATCAGTGATATTATAAAGTATGGAATCACTTTACTTATAACCACAAGCCATGGCTGCATTGGTGATACTAGAAGTATTTCCATCGTTCCCAATTCTTTTTCTCTTACAATTGCTATCGAAGTCATCATTGCAGAGATGAGTAAAAGAATCATTCCCATTACACCGGGAACTGAAGTGTAAGCACCTCTTAACTGCGGATTGTAAAGCATCCGCATTTCTGTATTAATAGTATAGGGTAATTTATTTTGTCGATTCAATTCATTTTGATAATCTCTTACAATCGAACTTAAATAATTTGTAAGAGTGGTCGCCTGGTTTGGATCAGTAGCATCTGCAATGATTTGAAGTTGAGCTTTGTTTGAATGTGACAATTCATTTTGAAAGTTTTGCTGAAATACTATAGCTAGTTTTATTTTACCGGATTTAAATGCTTCTTCAATTTGGTCATTTGAAGTAATCGATCTATCGATGTCAAAGTACTGAGAACTTTCTATTTTGGTAATGATGCTTTGCGTGACTTCATCTTTTGAATTGTCAAGTATTGCAATGTTGGCATTTCGAACTTCGGTTGTGATAGCAAAACCAAAAATTAGAAGCTGAACAATCGGAAGACCAATCAATACCAGCATAGAACGTGTATCGCGCAGTATGTGATGAAATTCTTTTTGAATAAATGTTATTAATTGTTCCATTAAATATTATTCTCCACGTTTTGCATCGCGTGCAAGCATAATAAATACTTCATCCATCGAGTGAGCATTAAATTGTTTCTTTAACCCTGCTGGTGAATCAAGTGCTTTGATTACTCCATCAACCATAATGGAAACACGATCACAATATTCTGCTTCATCCATATAATGAGTAGTTACAAAAACTGTTATACCGTTGTGTGATGCCTCATAAATCATATCCCAGAATTGTCTTCTTGTAATTGGATCAACACCTCCAGTGGGTTCATCAAGAAACACAATTTTAGGTGTGTGAAATATTGCAATACTGAATGCAAGTTTTTGTTTCCATCCAAGCGGAAGGGAAGCAACTAATTTATCAGCTTCATTTTGCAAGTTTAGTTTTTTAATAAGTTCACTTCTTCGCAATTCAATCTCCTTATCCGATAAACCATATATACCTCCAAACAATTGGATATTTTCATTGATGGTTAAATCTTCATACAAAGAAAATTTCTGACTCATGTAGCCAATACTTTTTTTAATCTTTTCAGTTTCTTTGTAAACATCAAAACCTGCAATTGTTGCTTTGCCGCTGCTTGGTTTTGAAATTCCGATTAACATTTTCATGGCTGTGGTTTTACCCGCTCCGTTTGCACCAAGAAAACCAAATATCTCACCGTTAAAAACTTCAAAAGTAATTTCATTGGCAGCAATAAAATCGCCAAACTTTTTTGTGAGCTTATCTGTCTTTATAACTATTTCGTTTTGTATCATTTATCTTCTTCTTTGTATCAACGTACTTTTGTGACTAGCAAATGAACTCATCCCCCAACCCCTTCTCTTACAAAGAGAAGGGGGGATCTAGTTTCTTCTCTTTTAAGAGAGGGATTTAGGTGAGTTTTAACTTGTGTGCAAATTTTCTCATAACATAAAAATTCTTTCAACTTAAATCCTTTTCATCAATTGCATAAATCTATCTTCGATCCCTGGTTTAATTTCTTCGATCTCAAGTTCAGCGTGATTTTTCAAATAAGATTTTAATACATTTAAATCCGGATGCTCTTCTGTTAAAACGAGATGATGATATTGTCCAAATGCAAAACAGGATTCGGTTTTAGAATAAGCTCGCAAATCGTTTAAAAGATTAAACATACTTTTTGATTTTACAGCAAAGAGCTTTTTATCAAATCTGTTTACAATATTTTGCGGGGTATCAATCTCTAAAATCTTGCCTGTTTGAATAAGCGCAATTCTATCACACAAATTCGCTTCATCCATATACGGAGTCGAAACAAGAATACTGATACCTTGAGCTTTCAACCGCTTTAACATTTCCCAGAATTCTTTGCGCGAAACGGGATCAACTCCGGTGGTTGGTTCATCAAGAAAAAGAACTTTAGGTTTATGAATCAATGCACAGCTTAATGCAAGTTTCTGTTTCATTCCACCGCTAAGTTTACCTGCACGTCTTGTTTTAAATGGTTCAAGCTGTTTGTAAATATCAGCGACTAAATCATAGTTCTCTTGAATGGTTGTGTTGAAAATTGTAGCAAAGAAATTAAGATTTTCTTCTACGGTTAAATCCTGGTAAAGTGAAAATCGTCCCGGCATATAACCAATAATATTTCTGATTGCTTTATAATCTTTCACAACATCAAGGTTCATAACTGTAGCATTTCCTTTATCAGCAAGCAAAACCGTAGTAAGAATTCTAAAGATGGAAGTTTTTCCCGCACCATCCGGTCCTATCAATCCGAAAAGTTCTCCTTCACTCACAGAAAATGATACATCATCAACAGCTGTGATAACATCTTTTTTTGTCCTGTACGTTTTGGTGATATTATTTACTTCAATTGCATTCATAAAAAATTAAAATTTTACTTCTCCGTACATGCCGATCTTTAAATAACCGTCGTTCATTACTTTTACTTTGATTGCATAAACAAGATTTGCACGCTCATCTTTTGTCTGAATTGTTTTGGGAGTGAACTCAGCTTTTGAAGATACCCAATAAATTTCTCCGCTCATTTCTTTTTGATCGCCTTCACCTTTATCAACATATACTTTTACTTTTTGTCCAAGTTTTATTTGCCCAAGTTGATCACCATCAACGTACGCACGTAAAGTCATATTGGAAAGATTTGCAATTTTATATAGTGCCTTGCCATTTGAAGTAATCTCATCTTGTTTTGCGTATCGTGTTAATACTGTTCCATCAATGGGATTGATTATTATACTTTTTTTGATTTGATCTTCAATCTGTTCAACTTGTGCGATTAGCGGAAGAGTTTCACTTTGTATCCCTTGTTTCGTGATTGTTAAACTGGATTTGGCTGCAGTGTATTGCTTGTTTAAAACTTCTAACTGTGAGTTTATATCATCAAGTTGTTTTGTAGTTGCGGCATCCAATTTAACAAGATTTTCAATTCGCTTTTTTTCAACCTCGGTAGTTTCAATTTGTTTTTGAAGAGCTGCAAGTTGAGCACTAATATCAGGTTGTTTGCTTAATACAGCTTTGATAGTTGACTGAAGCTGTTTTTTCTTAAGATGTAATTGTGTCGTGTCAACTACAGCAACAATTTGATTTTGTTTAAGCTGCATTCCTTCTTCAACCTGAAGCATTACAAGTTTTCCCATCGCTTCCGATGAAACAATAATCTCTTCTGATTCAAATGTGCCCGTGGCATCAAAATCTCCATTACTGTTTGAGCAGCCAAACAAAAGAGCTGCAGCTAAAATAAATGCAATGTTTAAAAATCTGTTTTTCATTTTCATCTCTATAATATTTTTTAATTTCCTGTTGTGATTTTGTAATTATACTGAGCAAGCAATAGTTGAATTTTGTGAATCTCTAAATTTTGTTTTGCGGTATCTTCCGCATTTAAATCACGGACGTAATCATTTGAGGTAATCACTCCGTTTTCAAGTTTTGCTTTAGCTGATTCTTTAACTGAGGTTCTTAAATCAATTATACTTTTATCTACTTCAATCAATTTTTTTAGTTTATCAATTTCTTGAAGCTGCTGATTAGTTGTGATTTTTGTGTTTAACAGAAATGTTTCTGTTTGTGCATCGATGCTTTGCAGGTTTAACTGATTGATTTCACTTTCATTTCCATAACTGTAGAGATTTGATAGTGACCATGAAAATCGAATACCGGTTATGTAATACCAATCGAAATCATTTATAAACATGTTTAGCCCAGGTTTTCCGTATCCACCCTGAAAAAACAAATTAGCTTTGGGAATAATTTTGGAAACAGAAATCCCATCCTGATTTTCAATCAGATTTTTCTGAGCTGAGTACATTTTTAATTCAGGTCTAATTATTTCTTCGGCAGATAGATAATCAATTTGCGGTGGAGTTGAAAAAATTGTTGATTCATTTAAACTTTCATTTATCAATAATCCAAGCATATTTATATAGGATATGCGGGAAGAGATAAGTTCAATTTTACGCTGCTCTGTTTTTAATAGCTCTGCTTTTAAAACATCAACATCGGATTTAGTTGCCGTTCCATTTGCATAAGCAGCATCAAGTTTTGAAATGCTGGCATTCAAATCAATTATTACAAATTCAATTTGATTTAATTGAGCATCGATAAGAAGAATGCCCAAATAAATTTGATTAACTCTTTCTTTAATCTTTAATAATTCAATCTCAATTTTTTGGTCATCAATTTCATTTACAGATTCCTGAATACCAGCCTGCGAACTCATTATTCCACCATCATAAATTGTCTGTGTTACATCAACTGCAACTTTATATTGATCTTTTGAGAGTCTTTGAATTACGATTCCGGGCAATGGCATTGGTACCTCTGTTACATCGGATTGATATGAAGCTTGTGCAAGAAGAGTTATCTGTGGAAAATATCCGTTCCAAATATTGCTGACACTGTAGTCTTTAGTTTTTTCAATGTAATCTTTCTGTTTGATAAGCGGATAATTCATTCTTGCTTTTACATAGCAGTCTTCAAGCGTAAGCTGCGTTTGAGGAATAATAAAATCCTGACTTATTAATAACAGGGTTATAAATAATAATCTTTTCATAATCACATCTTATTTATTGTTTGATTAAAAATTTTTTTTCCCTTTATCGGTTACAATTCCGCCAATAATTATTCTAAAGGCATAACGGGCTGCTTCAATGATTGAGAAATTGTTATTGAGAATAAAATCTGGATTAACAATGTTTCTTACAGAAGCGACAAGAACATTCATTATGATTAAAGTTGGATAATCAATGAATAATCCTTCAGCTTTTCCCTGGTCAATCACTTTTGTAATATTTCCAAACATCATCTGAGTTCTGAATTTATCAATCTCATTCCACAGATTTGGAAAGTATTTCCTAATTTCGTCCATTCTTTTGGGTGATACTTTTTCTGACGCCTTTGCCAGGATATTAATTAGTTCAGAAAGCTTTTCAATTGCATTCTTATCACTATTTAGCGCTGGTACAATTTTGTTCTTCATTCCGTTCATAAAATGCTTTGTAATTGCCATCACAAGATCATCTTTTGAGGGAAAGAATTTGTAGATAGTTTTTTTACTCATGCCAAGTTCAGAAGCAACATCATCCATAGTAGTTTTATAAAAACCTTCTTTAAATAACTTATCCTCTATTTGTTCAATTATTTTTGTTTGATCGTCCATCATTCCTCTTAGAAACTATTATCGTTTTTCTGGTTTCCAACTTAATAATTTTTCTTACTTATGTCAAACAATATTTTTTTTCGGCTGATATTAGTAATTTAAATCACAGCAATTGAGGACTTTTTAAGTTTTAACTAAAATGAAATAAAAAAATCTTGAGGGCAATATGAGTCTTAAAATATTTTTCTCTTGTGCTTTTTCGGTTCGTTTACTTTCGCTCAATCAACTATAGAAAGCGATGTTGAGTTTGCATTACAAAATGCCAAGAAGGGAATTTACTGGGCTTTATCAAACATTCCGGTAAAGAAATCCAAAATAGACAACTCGCTTATTGATGGGGATAAAATCATCTCGCACGTAAAACTTTCCAAAGAAATAAATGGTGTTCGCATCGAATCCACCGGCTATTACAGTACTAATGAACTTACTATTGTTATGTATCGTTCAAAGGACAGTCTGATAAAAGATGGATTTCTGAAAAAGGACGTACTGCTCGACGACCTTAGCGACGAATAAAATATTTTCCCTCTTTTGAAAATACTTCTTGACTTGTAAAATTATTTTTTGTAATTATGTAACAAATATTACAAACAAATAGATTGCTGTAATTGATGTTACAAAATAATTCCTCCCGTCTTGTAAATTTATTTTTAGAAGTTGCCAGGATAAATGCACTTTCCGGCAGCGAAAAAACCCTCGCTGATTTTATAAAATCATTTCTCTCAAAGTATAATTACACAGTTCATGAAGACGAAGCCGCAAAATTTACTAACAGCAATACAGGAAATTTGATTTGTAAAATTGGAACCGGCGGTGATTTTATTTTAACTTCCCACATGGATACTGCACGTCCAACGGAAAATCTTAAACCAATTGTAAAAGAAGATCGAATAGTTTCATCAGGAGATACTGTGCTTGGTGTAGATAATCGCGCTGGTGTTTCTGTTTTACTTTATACTCTTGAAAAAATTGCGAATGAAAAAATTGCCGTTAAAGATTTTACAGTTGCTTTCACAACCTGCGAAGAAACAACTTTGTTTGGTTCAAAAAATCTTGGGGTGAATGGCGAAATAAAAAAGGGATTTATTTTTGATTCCGGATATCGTCCGGGAAATTTTATCTATTCAGCTTGCGGAGCAATTGGATTAAAAATAAAAATTGTTGGTAAAGCATCACATTCCGGTATTTCACCTGAAAAAGGAATCAACTCAATGATAGCTGCTGTAAAAGCGATTAGCCGGCTTCCACTCGGTAGAATTGATGAAGAAACCACGATGAATATCGGTTTGTTAAAAAGCGGCTCTGCTGTAAATGTTATTCCTGAATTAACTGAACTTGAAGGTGAAGTTCGATCTTTCAATTTGAAAAAAGCAGAGAATTATTTTGATCAGTTAGTTTTAATATTTAAAGAAGAATCAGAAAAGGTTGGGGCAAAGTTTGAGGTTGATTATTTCTGGGATTTTATGCCTTACACTATTCCCGAAACCTCGCCAGTGTTTCAAGAAACTGTTAGAGCAATTAAAAAAGTTGGATTAGAGCCAACGCCTAAAATTTCTCTCGGCGGGAGCGATGCTAACTCGTTGAACGGAAGGGGGATTGAATCAGTTAATCTTGGCATCGGCGCTCAGAATCCTCATTCAAATGAAGAATTTATTTTTATAGAAGATTTAATTAAATCGGCTGAGATAGCTCTCGAGCTTGTAAAAAAGGATTAATCAAAATGAAAAAATTATTCTACTTAATTATCATCTTAATTATTGTTTTCTTTCAGCAAAACTTCTCGCAGACGAAAGGTCATTTATTAATTATTGGTGGAGTTCAAACTCCTGAAATTGAAAAAAAGTTTGTTGAACTTGCAGGTGGTTCTGATGCAAGAATCATTATCATTCCAAATGCCGGCTCAGAGCCAAAACTAAATAGTGAAATAGAACAAAAGACTTTTACCAGTTTAGGTGCAAAAGCCGACTATATTTTATTTACCCATGAGACTGCAGATGATGAAGCTAACTTAAAAAAAATGGAGTGGGCAAATGCTGTATTCTTTACCGGCGGAGATCAAAGTGATTTAACAAGAGATATGCTCGGTACAAAATTATTGGAAAAAGTATTTGATATATACAATAATGGTGGAACTGTCGGAGGCACAAGTGCAGGGGCAGCGGTTATGAGCGAAGTGATGATTACCGGAAATGAATTAATCAATAAAGATTCATCCGTATCATTTGTAACAATCGAAAAAGGAAATGTTGAAGTTAAAAGAGGATTCGGATTTTTAACAAATGTTATTATTGATCAGCATTTTCTAAAAAGAAAAAGACACAACAGAACTATCTCTGTTTTAATAGAACATCCAAATTTATTTGGAATTGCAATTGATGAATCAACTTCAATTATTGTTAATCCTGATGATACATTTGAAGTTTTCGGAAATAATCAGGTTTTAGTTTATGATCCCACCAATTCAAAAAATATTCGTGAAGATAAAAATGGAAATCTTGGAATAAGCAATATGAAACTGCATGTCTTAATCAGCGGAGATAAATTTGATATGAAAACTAAAGAAGTAATTGAATGATTGACAAGAAAAAATTTAAGTTTAAAGTTCCAAACACTTACTTATTAATTTTTTCTTTGTTAGTATTAATTGCCGGATTAACCTGGATTATTCCCGGAGGCAGTTACGAGCGTGCAGTTATTGATGGAAAAGAGGTTGTCGTACAAAATTCATTTAAATATGTAGATAGTAATCCTCAAGGATTTTTTGCTTTGTTCATTGCACCGCTAAAAGGATTTGTTGAGGCGGCAATGATAATCGGCTTTGTACTTATTGTCGGCGGCGCATTTAACGTACTTGCAAAAACTGATGCGATAAACTCTTTAATTAATAAACTTGCTAAAGCTCACAAAAGCTCGGCAACATTACGGACATTTTTTATCCCTGTTTTAATTTTAATGTTCTCACTCGGAGGCGCGACTTTCGGAATGAATGAAGAAATCATTCCATTTGTTTTAATTATCGTTCCAATTTGTTTAGCGCTCGGTTATGATTCGATAGTTGGTGTGGCTATTCCGCTTGTTGGCGCTCACGTTGGCTTTGCAAGTGCGTTCTTAAATCCGTTTAACGTTGGTATTGCACAAGGCATTGCAGATGTTCCTTTATTTTCTGGAATTGGTTATCGAATGATATGCTGGGCAATCTCAACAACTGCTGCAATTTTCTTTTTACTTTATTATGTAAAAAGACTTTCGAAAAAACCTGAAATTAGTCCGACATTTGCTGAAGATAACGAGCGAAGGAAAAATGAACACTTCGATCACATTTATAATAACGAGAATCATTTTTCATTAAAGCATAAATTTGTTCTTTTAACTTTTGTGCTTTCGTTAGTAATGCTTGTTGTTGGTGTAGTAAAACTTGATTGGTACATCGAAGAAATTGCCGGAATGTTTTTTATAATGGGAATTGTAGTTGGAATTATTGGCGGATTGAGCAGCGATGTTTTAATAAAAAGTTTTATTGATGGCGCAAAGGATTTAGTCGGCACAGCACTCATCATTGCACTGGCAAGAGCCACGCTCGTTATTTCGAGAGACGGACATATTATTGATACCGTGCTTTACGGACTATCGCCATACATTCAATCATCATCTCCAATTTTTGCTTCACAAAAAATGTTTGCTGTGCAGGCAGTAATTAATTTCTTTGTTCACTCGGGAAGCGGACAAGCAGCATTAACAATGCCGATAATGTCTCCACTTGCTGATCTTGCCGGAGTATCAAGACAAACAGCGATACTTGCTTTTCAGTTTGGTGAGTACACAAATATTATAATTCCCACTTCTGCAGTAACGATGGGTGCATTATCTATGGCAAAAGTGCCGTGGGAAAAATGGGCAAAGTGGGTTATTCCTTTACAAATAATTTTAATGTTATTAGGATTTCTATTACTAATTCCGCCAAATCTTTTTGGTTGGAATTGATTTATTAATTAATTCTCAAGGAGGTTCGTATGAAAAGTGTAATTACTTTTTCATTTTGCTTTTTGTTCACTGTATTAATCTTGTTGAATGATTCATTTGCACAATCTTTTTATTCAGGAAAGATTGGGATGGATTTAAGTATTTATGGTAGAGTTCGAGTTTTTTCTGATTCACTAACCACCCGTCAGATTGATCGGTCGTCTTTGCTTGTAGCGTCTGCACCGAATGCTGTTTTCGACTATTCGAATGATGCTGAGGCTATTGATATTGCAATGAATGTTTTAAATCCATCAATCAGTGATTACGAACTTTATGGTTCGATTGATAATTCATACGACGGTTTATTTGCCCCCCCCAATGTTTTAGCGAAGATAAATGTGTATGGTTGGAATAACGTAGGTGGGGCAGTTGTGAAATTTACAATTCTAAATCGAGAGGTTGATTTAATCAATGCAATTGTAGGTATGGAAATTATACCAGAACCGAATGGAAGCTACGGACTTGAGACAATTAAATATTATGACAGCGAAGGCATCGTTTCAACTTTTAGGCAAGGGGAGGATAATATGGTAGGTTATAAATTGTTATCAGGGCAGTTTACAACAGTTTATTCAATTGATTGGTATGATGGATATTCACTGATTGATGATTCACTATACAATTGGATGACAAAAGGAATATTGCAGCCCCAGTTTGATGCCGGCGGTGATGGTCCTGTTACATTCTTCTCACAAAATTCTGTCCCAGTCAACACTGGTGATTCTACTGTGGTTTATATTGGAATCTCAGTCGGGATTGATGAAACAGGCATGCTCGAGAATATGGACGAGGTACAATCATTTTATGATTTGATTACCGATGTTCCTCAGAATATTAATGCTCAACCAACTGCATTTGAGTTAAATCAGAATTACCCCAACCCATTCAATCCAAGTACAACAATATCATTTTCCATTCCGCAGCAACAACAGGTTATGCTGAAAGTATTTGATGCTTTGGGTCAGGAAGTTGCCGTAATCGTTGATAGAGAATTACAAGCCGGTCAGTACAATTTTACGTTCAATGCAGCGGATATTCCTAGCGGAATTTATTTCTACACTTTAACCGCCGGGGAAAATTCGATAACTAAAAAAATGATTCTGCTCAAATAATTAAGTAAAAAATAATTGAGGTTCAAAATGAAAGCTTTTAAAAATTTATTTTCAGTTTTGATGATCGCTGTTCTTTTGTTCTCCGGAGAATTGTTTTCTCAAAGTTTTTATACCGGCGGAGTCGGAGTTACGTTAAACGATTATGGTCGAATAAGAATATTCAGCGATAATTTAACAACACGGCAGGTTGATCGCTCATCAATTCTTGTTGGAGTAAGTCAATCAGCAGTTTTCGATTACACTGAAGACGCAGAAAATATTGCACCGCCCGCAACAGTTATCAATCCTTTGTTCAGTGATTATGAAGCAACCGTGGGAATTGATAATTCATATAACGGACAATTTTTTCCTCCGCAGGTTGAGGTTGACGAACATATTTACGGATGGAATTCCGGTGCTTATTTAGTGGGCAAACTGAGTGTAAAGAACAATGAAACCACTCCAATAAATGCTGCAATCGGTTTAGAAATTATTCCGCAGGTTGATGGTGATTACGGATTTGAAAATGTTTACTACGATGCTGCTTCACAAATTGTAATGATGAATAAGACCGGGCATGTAGGTTATAAAATATTCTCCGAAGATATTACTTCAATGCATTCATTCGATTGGTTTGATGGTTATAATAATGATGCGGATTTTTATTCATGGTTAACCCAGAATTCTTTTGACCCGCCCTTAACCGCTGCAGTTGATGGTTCAGTTGTGGTTCTTGGGCAGACCATTGTAAACATCAATCCGGGAGAAACGTACGACTTTTTTTTCGGAGTATCTCTTGGTAACGACGATAATGAAGTGATTAGTAATATGGCAACTGCTGAAGATAAATATCTAAACTCAATTCTGCCGGTTGAACTCACTTCCTTTACAGCTTCAATTGAAAATAATTTTGTCAATCTGAATTGGACAACTACTACAGAGTTGAACAATAATATTTTTGAAGTTGAAAGAAGAATAATTGATGAAAAGAATAATACCGATTGGGTAAAAATAGGCTACAGGATAGGCTATGGAACTACAAGTGATCAACATGAGTATTTTTACTCTGATAACGTAAGCGCTTTAACTGCTTCAAAAGTACAATACAGATTAAAGCAAATTGATTTTAACGGCTCGTTCGAATATTCAAATATTGTTGAAGTTGTGCTGCTTCCTGTTGATTTAAAATTATCGCAAAACTATCCTAATCCTTTCAATCCAAGTACAACAATTTCATTTGAAATTCCTTCAAAAGATTTTGTGGTTCTGAAAGTCTTTAATGTTAACGGTGAAGAAATAAGTACATTAATAAAATCAGAATTAGATGGCGGAAGATATAACGTGGATTTTAATGCGAGCAATTTACCAAGCGGAATTTATGTTTATACTCTTTCAACTCCACAAATGCATTTAAGTAATAAAATGACTTTACTAAAATAAAATTTGCTAAAATTTATCTTTGGTGGCGGTCAAACAGCGTACAGTTTGACCCCATCATCTTTATTAATAAGTCGAAGAAATTATTATGTCTATCTACAAAGAAATAAAAGATAAGATTGAAAAAAATTTTCATTCTCTTCCTCAAAACCAAAGAAAGATAGCAGAATATTTTATAGATAATTTTGATAAGATACCGTTCTTAACGGTGCATCAAATTTCAGAATCAACGGAAGCAAGTGTCGCTTCAATTGTAAGATTTGCGCAGCGTGTTGGCTTTAGCGGTTTCAGTGAAATGCGCGTTGCAATTACAGATTCGCTGCAGACTAAGCTGAAGCACAAGCAAACTTTTCCCTTATTCGACAAGAGAAAAGCTGATGGTGACATTCTTACTTCTGTGGCTAACATTGACATAAAAAATATTAATGATACTCTTTCTTTAATCGAACGGGAAAAATTTGATGAGGCGATTGATCTTATCTTAAAATCAAAAAGAATTTTTACTGCAGGATTAGGAATATCTTATTTACTTGCTGAAATACTTGCTTATCAACTCACTCAGGTTTCACTTGATTCATCGGTGTTGAAGCACACGCATACAATTTTTCAAGAACAAATTCTTTACCTGAATAAAAATGATTTGCTGATTACATTTTCATTTCCTCCATATTCTATTGAAACAATAGATGCCGCTCAATTTGCAAAGCGGGGGGGTATCAAAGTTATTTCAGTTACAAATAAACAAAGTTCCCCGATTACTTTTCATTCAGAGATCAGTCTTACGGTGAACAGCGAAAACATGCTTTTTACAAATTCATTTGCTGCCATTTCGGTTTTGATAAATGCGATTGCAACAGCATGTGCGCTTAAAAATAAAACTAAAGTAAAAAAGATTATAAAGGAATCCGGTCGGATAATGACAAATCAAAACCTGGTGATGAATTAGAAATCAATTTCAAAGAAAATTTTGGTGATAACTATGAAAAAAATACTGCTCATACTTTTATTATTTCAACTTCCATTAATAGCCGGAGTAACAGGAAAACTAATAGGCACTGTAACAGATGCAGAATCAGGCGAACCATTAATTGGAGCTAATATTATTCTTGAAGGAACTGCGCTTGGCGCTGCCACTAATGTTGACGGGCAGTTCGTAATATTGAATATCCCCCCCGGTGTTTACAGAGTTAAAGTTAGCTATCTTGGTTATGAATCAGTTGTCATCGAAGGCGTGAAAATTATTGTTGACCAAACTACAGAACTCCCCGTTGAATTAAGACCGCAATCAATTCAAACCGAGGAGGTGGTGGTTATCGCAAAATCAAATATGATTCAAAAAGATTTAACAAGCAGCATCTCGGTTATTTCACGCGACAAAATAGAAGCGCTTCCTGTTACATCTTTTACAGAATTATTATCTCTTCAAGCCGGCGTTGTCGGCAGCGGCACTAATTTACACGTAAGGGGTGGGCGCTCAAACGAAGTAGCATATCTTGTTGATGGTATGTATGTTCAGGATCCTTTACTCGGAAGATCACCGCTCGAAATAAGCAACGATGCTATTCAGGAAATGAGTCTGCTTAGCGGAACATTTAATGCTGAATATGGTCAAGCACTTAGTGGCGTCGTTAATATAGTTACACGGGAAGGGCAGGAAGATTACAATGGAAAGATTGAAGTGCGCTCAAGTGAATTTGGAATTAAAAGATATTCTGACCTGCACGAATTACGAATGACTGGAAGTTTAAGCGGGCCATTATTAACAAACGATCTGAATTTTTTTGCCTCTGCTGAACTTGATAAAAGCGGCAGCTATCTTCCGTTTGGGCACAACAAAACTCAATCATTCTTCACAAAAATTTCAACTTCAGTAATTCCTGATTTGAGGCTTTCACTTTCAAACCGTGGAAGTTTAGATGATTGGCAGAACTACAATCACTCTTACAAATTTATTCCTGAACAATATCTTCGTCAACATTCCGATAGCTGGCAAACAGGCTTAAACATTACCCACACCATTGCCAGCAATATGTTCTACGAATTAAGAGCTTCTTATTTTAATCAAGGATATTATTCCGGATTAGACAAAGATACTTCGCAATATATTTCAGATAATGAATGGAGCTATCTGGATAATGTAGGAAATGGTTTTGAATTTTTAAGCCGCGCTGACCCGCCCGAACTAACCGACAGTCGAACCGTGACTGCTGATTTCAGGGGCGATGCCGTCTGGCAAATTGATAATCTTAACGAAGTGAAATTTGGTGTTTCGTATAAAAAACATTGGCTTAACTATTACAACATTTATGATCCCAAAAGAAGTTTCCCTTGCATAAATATTTATAATACTAATCCATTTCAAGTCGCCGCTTATGTTCAAGATAAAATTGAATTTCCATTTCTGATCTTAAATCTTGGATTGCGATTCGATTATATGAATGCCAACGTAACTTTCAGGCAGGATCCTTTAATTCCAACTTCGCTTGTTAAGGTTGAACCGCGCACACAATTTTCTCCCAGGCTTGGAATTGCGCATCCAATTTCCGATCGTACAAAACTTCACTTTGCTTATGGACATTTTTTTCAAAATCCAAACTTCAACACGCTGTTTGAAAATCATCAATATGATTTGAATGTTCGCGAACCGTTATTCGGGCAGGCAAATCTTGATGCTGAAAGAACAATTGCTTACGAGGTAGGGGTATCTCACCAGCTTTCAGATAGAATTCTATTAGATGTTCGCGCTTATTATAAAGACATCACCGGACTGATTGGAACTAAATATTTATTTCCTTTTGTAGATGGGCGCTATACCGGTTATACACTTTATGTTAATGAAGATTACGCGAACGTAAAAGGATTTGAACTCACCTTAGATATGAGACCGGATAGATGGTTCTCCGGCGGATTCACATACACTTTCTCTGTTGCAAAGGGCAGTGCATCTTCCGAGACAGAACAATATCCCGGCACCCAGGAATCAACACAACTGTACTATCTCGATTTTGACCGCACACATGTTTTTAATGCAAACCTGACATTTACTATTCCCGAAAACGAAGGTCCGGAAATATTCGATTCAAAAATATTTGATAACATGGATTTCAGTTTTGTGATTCGTGCAAGTTCAGGTGCCCCCTATACCCCCGGCGGCAGGGATGTTGGTTTTGTTGAAAGCAATTCCTTGCGGCAGCCAGGAACTTATTCGATTGATCTTTTATTGGGGAAAGAATTTTTATTTAGCGGGAAATACTATTTCAGACTTTTTGCCCAAATACTAAACCTTACCGATCATCGTAACATTCTTTTTGTTTACAGCGATACCGGCGAGCCTGATTTTACTTTTGAAGGCGGTTATTCACCCGAGTATATGCAGGATCCATCCAATTTTGGACCGCCAAGATCAATTCGAATTGGTGCTTCATTTAGATTTTAAAACAAGAAAAGTTGAGAAGAAAATGAAAAGTAATTTTATAGTTTTTTGTTTGTGTATTTTCATCACACTCCCTTTGGCTGCTCAGGATGGAATGAAGGAATTTGAAAAAGAAAAAAACTCTTTCGATGTTGAAAAAATTTTAAGAATTGAAGACCGCGCTGGCGGAACTCATAATGCGAGTAATATTGGATTATTCTTTGAGAACCGAGGTAAACTTTATCCAAGAAGAATTACACAAGGACCATCCGGCGAATTTCCAATCAACAGCGGTAATCATTATATCTATAGGTTGAATCCTTTTGTTGGAATTCCCGGCAACGTAATTCAAGGCAGATACACAACTAACGAAGAGTGGGAAGCAGCTTACGGCTATCAAAACCCCGACCTTGCTCAAATTGCTTTTAGTGATAACCCCGCTACCTGGGATCCAAACCGCGGCTGGCCCATTAATGATTCAAACGGCGATCCTTTATTTTTTTCTGATCAGGATAGTTACTGTGCCTATAACGACAGTAATAACACTGTGAAAATTCTTGGACTGCAGATTAATCAGATTGGCTATGCCTATGGTGTTAGTTTTGCGAGCAATCTACTTTTCTATAAATACGAAATCGTTAATAACAGTTCAAACATTTATGACAGCCTCTACTTTTCTAATTATGTTGATTTGGATTTAGGAAATATCAGCGGTGGTACTCCTGAATATGAGGATGATAAACTCGGCTTCGACAAGGGAAAAAACTTTGTTTATTTCTACGATTCAGATTCTTACTCACCCGAGTGGCCCGATGGAAATGTTGGTATGATGGGTGTAGCTTTTTAAAAACTCCTGAGGTAAACGGAGATCAATTAGGTTTAACAGATTTTCACTATAACATTTATAATGATGACAGAGACATTGATACTGTGCAGTATGGTATAATGAGCAGTGCCTCCACCTTATTCAACTCAAGCTTTGGAGGAGATTATTTTCATCTTGGTGCAAATCCCGATCTTCATTTTGATGATACAACTACGATTCCCTCTGGAGGATTAGATATTCTTGCTAATATAAGTTCCGGTCCTTATGAAATTCATCCCGGTGATACGCTTGTTTTTTATACTGTAATTGTCGCCGGTGAAACTAAAGACGGGCTTTTCCAAAGTCTGGATGAGGCTTATAAAATTTTGGATTTCAATTTCGAAATTGCCAAAGCGCCGTCAACACCCACCCTTACTGCCGTGTCTGGAAATAATTCGGTAAATCTTT
Source organism: Ignavibacteriales bacterium (assembly GCA_016709155.1). NCBI lineage: Bacteria > Pseudomonadati > Ignavibacteriota > Ignavibacteria > Ignavibacteriales > Ignavibacteriales bacterium. The sequence continues at coordinate 25,290 of JADJEI010000012.1, forward strand.
ATTGGGATGATGAGGCAGAAAATTCATTGGATAATTTTTCAGGTGAATATGATTTTGAAGGCTATCGTGTTTACAGAAGTGTTGACAAAGGAATCACCTGGACATTGCTCGCTGACTTCGATTTAATCAATGATATAGGTTTAGATCGTGGTTTGCAGTACAGCTATACGGATATTGGAGTTGTAAATGGAATTGAGTATTGGTATTCAGTAACAGCTTATGACAGAGGAGGGGATGCTCTGGAAAGCCTTGAAAGTTCCAAAGGCTCTAATGCTGATGCAAAAAATCTTGAAATAGTTATTCCAGTCTCCACCGCACTTGGACGCACTCCTGTTTCATCTGAAGACGTGATCCATTCAACTGGAGGATTATCAAACTATGTGCTTGATGTACTTCCAGCCGATTTAGAATCGCTCGCAGAAAATAACTATGATATTGGTTTTAGCTTTATCTCGAAAACAGAAAAAGGAAAGCTTAAAACTCAATTAACTTATGAAGTAGTTGATTCTTCAAGATCGTTGTCGCATCGGTATGGAATAGCTTTTAAAATTAACGGGATTTTCGATATTGTTGATCTGACTACCGGTGATGTGTTGAGAGAAGATATCAATTACACACCGAGAGCATTTCCAGGCGCGCTTTATTCTTCAAATGGTAGTATAATCCCTGGTATTGAAATACACATCTATGATCCGAATCCTTCAGCTCCGATTGACTCACTTCCCGCAGCAGGTGATTTGTTGACACTAAACTTTGCTGTAAACACAGTAAAAAATTCATCTGATTCTGTAATAGCAAACAGACCATTTATGCTTGATAAAATTCAGGCAACAACTGATGGAGTAGCATTCACTTTAACCAAACCGGAAATAATTCAGAATGTTTCAAGGATCGGGGGAGTAGATGATTTTAATATTGAGTTTAGTGTCTCTGACGAAAGTTTGGTTGAAAATGCCTTATATATTATTTCAGTTGAAGGCAGCGGGTATGATTCAGAAGGCAGCGGAATAATTTCATTATCAATTAAAACAGATTCTGTAATTGCTGAATTTGATTCACTTACAAATTTAGATTCATTTGAATTTAATGGGATATCAGGAAGTCTTGAATTTCCTAATGATGATCCTCCATCGCCCGGGAATATTTTTTCGGTTGAAACAATTGTACCCGTTGAGCCAAATATTCTTGATGGTTATTTGTTCAAGATAAAGGGGGCTGTTATCAATAGTGAAACAGTTTCGCAGGATATTAATAAAATCAGAGTTGTTCCAAATCCGTACGTGGTTTCTTCATTATTCGAACCTGAATTTGGAGAGCTGCGCCGAGAACCATTAAGGCAAATCCAATTTGTAAATCTACCGTCCGAATGCACAATCCATATTTTTTCCGTCAATGCTGATCTTGTTAAAACGCTTTATCATAATTCAACAAACGGAACTGAAACGTGGGATTTAAGGAGTGAAAGCGGAAGAGAAATAGCTCCGGGAGTTTACATTTATGTTGTTAAAAGTTCCGACGCAGAATTTATGGAACGATTTGCTGTTATAAAATAATTTTTTGGCTCCAAACTATTCAAGGAGAAATTTTAATGAAGAAAATAATTTTAATGATTTGCTTTCCTTTACTTGTATTCGCTCAAAATGCTAATCTTGGAACTTCCGGGGCACAGTTCCTTCAGATCCCTCTCGGCGCTCGTGCTAGCGCAATGGGTGGGGCAATAATTGGACTTACAGATGACGCTTCGTCGGTATTCTGGAATCCTGCAGGCATCTCAAATGTAAAGTCTATTGATGCGCATTTTTCCTATGCAAATTGGTTCAACCTGTTTGATCTTAATGCTGCTGCAATCGCCTTTAATGCTGGTGATGCTGGTGTCTTTGCTGCTCAGATGATTCTCTTCTCTACTGGTAAAATGGAAATCACTACAGTGGAAGAACCAAATGGAACAGGAAGATTTTTTGATGCACAGGATATTGCTTTAGGAATTTCTTATTCCAGATTATTGACTGATCGTTTTGCCGTTGGTGTATCTGCAAAATATATCTATCAAAGAATATGGAATGAAGTTGCCGATGGTTTGGCCTTTGATATTGGAACTCAATACAAATTGGATTTTCAAAATTTAACTATTGCGATGAGCATGCAAAACTTCGGCAGTGATTTGCAATTCGATGGACCAGACCTTGACATTACGACAACTCAAAATGAAAATTTCCCGGGCAGCAGATTGACTCCGGGAAAATTGAAAACCGAGACTTACCCACTCCCTCTTAATTTTCAGGTTGGAATAGGGTTCGATATTTATCAGACTGATTTTATAAAAATCAGAGGTGATATTGATGCAGTCCATCCGAATGATAATAAAGAGCGGCTGCATTTTGGTACCGAGTTTTCTTTCTTTGATCGCTTCGCTTTAAGGGGCGGCTATCGTTATAATTATGACGATGAAGATTTTACTTTCGGCGCCGGTGTAAATATTCCGTTCTCCGGCTCATTGGTTTATTTTGATTATGCTTATTCACTTTATGATATTTTGCCCAGTGTTCATCGTGTTTCACTTAATCTGAGTTTTTAGTAATGCTAAAATTGAGCAAAATATTTTTTGCTTTTGTTATTGCGGTTAATATTAGCATCAATGCTCAAGGCTACATTTGTGCAATAGGGGGGGGCAGCGAGGATTATAACGATTGGAGTGATGAGCCGTATAGCTGGATTGTTCAGAAATCCGACAGCGGAAAAATAATTATCATTGATGTTGAAGACGCAACAAGCTGGCTTCCAACATATTTTATGTCATTCGGTGCCGATACTGCTTATAACAAAACTATTGCTACAACTTTTGTTGCAAATCTTCAATCAACTTATGATGAGCTTATAACAGCGAAAGCAATTTTCATACGTGGTGGTGATCAGTGGGATTATATCAGCACATGGAAAGGAACATTAGTTGATTTGGCAATCCAATTTGTTTTTAATAGTGGCGGTGTGATTGCAGGGACTAGTGCAGGTGCTGCAGTTCTTGGTGATGTTGATTTCAGTGCAAAGAATGGAACTGTTTATCCTGATGAAGCTCTGGGAAATCCATTTAATACTTATATGCAGTTTGAGGAAAATTTTTTAAATCTAATTCCAAATGTATTATTTGATACTCATTTTATTGAACGAGGCAGACACGGAAGATTAATAGCGATGCTTTATAACAGATATTTTCATTCAACCATAGATTTAATTGGAGCAGGAATAGATGATAGAACTGCAATTTGTATTTCTCCCGATGGAATTGGCGAAGTTATGGGAAGCGGTGCAGTTTCAATTTTTTATAAAGATGATTTAACTAATTATTCAGAATTGAGGAGTGGTTATACAATTGAAAATCTAAAATCTGATTTTTTAACTAATGGTTGGAAATATGATTTTATAAACAATGAAATTTCATTTATTCCGCCTTCAGCAAAAGATGTAGATACAACTCGTAGCTGGGAATATCCTTTGACAGATTTTGTTCTTACAGGAACCAATGATATTCAGGCGCTGGTAGATGCCAGTCATCTTTATTATTTTTTTAATGAAGAAAATAGCAGCAATATTGTGATTATATCACATCCTGGATTTGCCAACTCTCTTACACCACTTACAGATTTTTTAGTCTCCAACAGTTATAATTTTTCTGTACTGAATTTGACTTCATCGAATCTGAACGATGCTGCAGAAGCGGATAAAATTAATTCTGCCAGTTGCTTTTTATTTGCCGGAGACTCCTTAAATGTCCTTTCATATTTAAACCAAAGCGGTAATCTTGTTCCTGATGCTTTTCAGAATGCGGTTAATAAAAAAATTCCAATTTTCTTTTTTGGTAATTCAGGTAAAATTGCTGGTGAAAAATTTATTGGGAATACTGATACTGATTTGTATGCCGGTTACAGAGGAAAGATGACTATCAACGAAGGATTAAATATTTTTGGAGAAATGATTTTTCAGCCACAAATATTTGAGAGTTCTGACTACTACGAAAACAGAATGAACGCTGTATTATGGGGAATGATGAGAAATAGGAAACGTATTGGAATTTATCTAAACACAGATGAGTATGAAAGATTAAACATATCTGCAAAAGAAAAATCAATGAGCGGCGAATACTCTTACTTTCCATATATAATTGTTGATGCAAGACATACTACCAAAGTGGATTCATCAACTTATCGAGCTAGCGGAAGTATTGGACCACGGCAGGTTGTTGCAATGAATAATGTAAGATTTTCTATTACTGATTATCATATAAATTATTTATTTGAGCAAGGAAGATTTGATAAATTAACTGAAGTTCAAGATAATTTTACAGCGACTTCACCGAGTGAATTTATTTTATATCAGAACTATCCAAATCCATTTAACCCAACAACAAAAATAAGATTCAGTATTCCCGATGTCATCCTGAGCTTGTCGAAGGATGACGGAAACGAAGTCACTCTTCGACAGGCTCAGCGTGACAATTGGGTAACATTAAAAGTTTACGACATTTTAGGTAGAGAAATTGCAACTCTTGTTAACTATAAAATGCAACCCGGCACTTATGAAATTGAATTTGATGGTTCGCATCTTTCAAGCGGCGTTTATTTTTACAAATTAACAACGCCAGAATTTTCAGAAACAAAATCAATGGTACTATTAAAATGACAAAAATAATTTTCTTTGTTTTTATTCTCACAGCTGTGAATATGTTTTCGCAAAGCATTTTAACTCCTTTGCAAAAGTCTGATTATAAAAAGATCACATCTCATGCTGATCTTTCACAATACATTAAAGAAGTTGATGAAAAATCTAACTTGATTAAAAGTGAAGTGATAACTAAATCTGTTGAAGGCAGAGAATTATTTGCAGTTTATTTTTCAAAAGATGGCTTTGGTAAAGATGAATCAAAGATAAAAGTATTAATATTTGCTCAACAGCACGGTAACGAACAATCAGGAAAAGAAGGTGCATTGCTGTTGATAAAAGAACTATTGAAACCTGAAAACCAATACTTATTTGATAAAATTGATTTTGTACTTGTTCCGCAAATGAATCCTGATGCCTCTGAGAAAAATCAGAGACGAAATGGAAATAACATGGATTTGAATCGTAATCATTTAATTCTTACGGAACCAGAAACAATCGGACTTCATAAGTTATTTAATAAATATTTGTTTGAAGTAACAATGGATGTTCATGAGTACGCACCATATGGTGATGAATATAGAGAATATGGTTATCGGCACAATGATGATGAAGAACTCGGTGTTAATACGAATATTAATATTGATGAAAAAATCAGAACAATGCAAAAGAAAGTTTATTTGCCTTACATTGAAAAATATTTTAAAGATAGAAACTTTTCATATTTTGAATATAGTCCCGGAGGACCACCGGAACTTGACTACATTAGACACAGTACATTTGATATAAATGACGGAAGACAAAGTTTAGGAATTCAAAATACTTTTTCCTTCATTCAGGAAGGATTGAATGGTAAAGATGTTTATGTTGATAACATTAAACATCGCGCTGAAGGACAAATGACCGGAATGCTTGGATTACTGGAGTTTGCATATAATCATAAAGATGAAATTAAAAACTTAGTAAAAACCGAAAGAGAAAAATTAATTAGTAATAAGGTATCCGATAAAGTTGCTATTCAGCTTGATCATTTTGCTGATGGAAGTAAACTTGAACTTCCTTTGCTTTCATATTATTCGAATAAAGATACCGTAGTAACAGTAAGTGATTATCGCCCAATTGTAAAATCAATTTATGATGTTGTGAGACCAAAAGGATATTTAGTTCCAAAAAGTCTAAAAGAAATTGTTGATTGGGCTGATAGACATGAATTAAATTATTCTGATTATAAAAAATCGGATGATGATAAGATAGAACAATACTTTATTAGCGGAATTGACTCAATGGATTTTGAAAGAGATATAATTGTTAATCCAAGTGTTGAAGTTGATCCGATCAAAAATGATTTGTGTGAAACTGATTACATTTTTATTCCGGTAAATCAAATAAGAAATAACATGATAGTGATTGCACTCGAACCAAAATCAGAACTAGGTTTAGTTACGTATAAACAGTTTGAACATCTTCTAAAAGAAAGGTGAAAAATTTCCTATACTTAGATTGGTGAAATAGTTTTATGAAAGTCATTGCGAGTGAGTCTTCTGCCATAGGCATGGCAATCTGAAATAGTAAAATTATGAATTCATTACAAAAAAATATCAGTAATCATTCTGTTAATTTTATGAATCGCTTTAGCGGTTTATAAGAGTTCTTCATCTATTTAATTCACACAACAGGAATTGTTGTAAGTAAAAACAAAATTTATGGAGAATAAAATGAATGTACTTGTTTTAGGCTGCGGTCTTGTAGGTCGCCCAATGGCTCTTGATCTTGCTAATGAAAAATCATTTAATGTAACAGTTGCAGATATCAGCAAAAAAAATCTTGATAGAATTCCAACTAATCTTCCAATCACTAAACTTCAAAAGAACATTTCTAACCCAAACGAATTAACATCGTTATTAAAAAATTGTGATATTGTTTTAAATGCTGTTCCCGGATTTATGGGATTTAATACTCTCAAAGAAATTATCAAAGCAAAAAAAAATGTTGTAGATATTGCCTTCTTTCCTGAGAACCCGTTTGAACTTGATGAGCTTGCAAAACAAAATAATGTAACCGCAGTTGTTGATTGTGGCGTTGCACCTGGAATGAGCAATCTACTTGCCGGTTATGTTAATTCGATTTTAGATAAGATAGAAACTGTTTTAATCTATGTCGGAGGCTTGCCTGTTGTTCGGGGAATTTCCTTATGAATACAAAGCCGGATTTTCACCAATTGATGTGATAGAAGAGTACACGCGTCCCGCACGATATATTGAAAATGGTAAACTTGTTATTCGCCCTGCATTATCTGATCCTGAGTTTATTAACTTTTCTGAAGTTGGGACACTTGAAGCATTTAATAGTGATGGATTGCGGACACTTGCTGAAACTATTAACGCTCCAAATATGAAAGAAAAGACACTTCGTTATCCGGGTCACATTGAAAAAATGCGTGTGTTGAGGGAGTCCGGATTTTTTAGTCAAGATGAAATTGAAATTAACGGAGTTAAAATTAAACCTATCGATTTCACATCAAAGTTATTGTTTCCAATGTGGGAGCTTAAAGAGGGTGATGAAGAATTTACTGTGATGAAAATAATTGTTGAGGGTGAAAAGGATAAAAAGAAAATCCGTTACACTTATAATTTATTAGATCATCACAACAAGAAAACAAATATTCACTCAATGGCAAGAACAACGGGTTATACAGCTACAACGATGGTTCGGCTATTGGCAAAAGGAATGTTCGATCAAAAAGGAATTTGTCCGCCTGAGTATATCGGGCAAAAACCTGAATGCGTTGATTTTGTTTTAAACGGACTTAAAGAACGTGGGGTTATTTATCATCAAGTTATAGAAGAATTGAAATAAGAAAAATATTTTATAACCAGATGTCATCCGAGTGGCAATGCCATCGAAGGATGACGATTATTTTATATTCACAATCACATTTCGACAAGCTCAATGTGACAATTATTCCTAATGGGATCAAAATGAAAATTGAAAAAATTGAACTTCGCCACACTAAAATGGAATTAGTTTCTCCATTCACAACTTCAATGGGAACTGAATACGACGAGGAACATATTATTGTTCGCGTTGATGGTGAGGGCTTTACAGGCTGGGGCGAAAGTGTTGCTGAAGGAACCCCGTTTTACTCTTACGAAACAGTAACAACAGCGTGGCACATCTTGCAGGATTTTTTAATTCCATCAATTCTTGGCAAAGATATTTCTGGTATCGATAGCGCGATTGCATCTTATGAAAAAGTGCGCGGACATATGATGGCAAAAGCAGGACTTGAAGCAGCATTGTGGGATTTGTTTGCTAAATCAAAAAATATTTCGCTTTCAAAAATGATGGGCGGAACAAGAGATAAAATTGATGTTGGTGTTAGTATTGGTATTCAATCATCTGTGCCGGATCTGATAAAAAAAATTGAAGGTTATCTTGCTGAAGGTTATAAAAGAATAAAGATTAAAATTGCTCCCGGAAATGATATTCAATTTGTTAAAGCAGTAAGAAAAGAATTTCCAAATATCCTATTTCAGGTTGATGCTAACTCTGCTTATGAATTAAAGCATATTGATTTGTTTAAGCAGATGGATGATTTGAATTTGTTATTGATTGAACAGCCGCTTGGTTATGAAGATATATATGATCATTCAAAACTTCAGAAAGATCTTAAAACACCAATTTGTCTTGATGAAAGCATTCACTCGCTTGATGATACTCGTGCTGCTATAGAATTAGATAGCTGTAGAGTTATAAATATAAAACCAGGTCGTGTTGGCGGATTTACAGAATCAAAACTTATACACGATTACTGTGCATCTAAAAATATTCCTGTTTGGTGCGGTGGAATGTTAGAAAGCGGAATTGGACGTGCTGGAAATGTTGCGCTTGCTTCACTTCCAAACTTTACTTTACCCGGAGATATTTCTGCAAGCAAACGTTATTACAAAGAAGATATTGTTGAACCAGAATTTCTTGTTAATAAAGATGGCACAATGGATGTTCCTACCAAACCTGGTATTGGTGTTGAAGTGAATATGAAAATGCTGGAGAAGGTTACGGTTAAGAAAAAAGTTTATTAAATTACTTATTGTTAGATAATTGAAAAATTCCATATAATTAAAAAGTGGTTATTAGTTATATCTCAAAGGTAATAAAAATGAGAATCTTTGGTTTAGTTATTATATTATTTTCTTTAGCCTAATAAACTCTTGTTCAGATCGTGAAAAAAATTCCTAATGAATTTCCTACTTCAAGTCTATATATTACCGAGGCTAATTGGGAATTTAATAATGATAATATTCAGACATTTAAAAGATTTTGGATTACTTTCAAAATTTATCACAAAAAAGATATTAGATATATCAAAATTTAGATTGACAATTAAGGTCAAAGATGGATTAGATAGAGAGGTATTTAGGAGAACAATGGAGAAAAAAATGAAAAGTTTTTCTAATGATATTGTAAGATATGAGATAGAAGAATTAAGAGATTTTATATAGGTGTAAATGTGTCGGTAAGGGAAATTTTGTTTGGGATGCAGAGGTTTCTAGAAGTCAAAAGAATAATCATTGCGAGTTTTTCTTATCTTTATTTGATTCTCATTATCTAACTCTTCGCTTAGGTTTGTAACAAACAATTCAACCTGCTGTTCATTACCAAGCAAATCCTGCAAAGTAATTTTACATAACAAACCATCAAGCATTGTTTGTACTGTTTTCCAGAGTGAGCGGATTGAACAATCGATTGAGTTCGTACAAATGTTATTAACTCCAGCGTGCAAATCACAAAACCTGATTCATAAAGTTTTCCGCCGAGAGCAGCTAATACATCACCAACAAAATTTCATTTAGCAGAGCGCGCAAGTTTGTATCCACCCGTTTGTCCGCGAGAACTCAACAAAATCCGGCAAGACGTACGCACGCAAAATCTTTCCAACATTTGCTTCAGAAAGTTTTCTGTTCCACTCAGTTCGGGAATAGTCAGCCCTTTATCGGAATCCTTTTTCGATTCTAAGTAATAATCTTAAAACCATATTCTTCTTGTGTGCTAAATTTCAAAAATAAATTAACTCACCATTCTTAAATCATGCAACGCTTGGAGATGAAGGCGGAAATCCTTTTACATGCTGTCTTATGCGTTCAACTGCATCACGTTCTTGTCCTGCAAATCCCGTATAAAGTTTATCGGGAATTATATTGTTCTGCAATGCAAGAGAAACTCCTGGTCGTGCACTGCCAGCAGCGCATCCGCAAACTGAGTTAATCATAACCAAAACAGTTTTATCATCTTTTAAATTTATTGCTTCATCAACCTGCTCGGGTGTAAGCAATTCGTTGAAACCAACTGCGATTAATCGTCCCGCATCAGGTTTACTGCGTCCTGATCATACATTGGCGGACGCGAAA
>JADJEI010000013.1:900000-1119086 GCA_016709155.1 Ignavibacteriales bacterium
TTTACTTGCTAAATACCCCACCTCGGTTTATGCTATTAAAATCAGACCCAAAATAAATTTCTATAAACTTGAACTTCAGAAGCGGAAAAAAGCTGAACTTGATTCATTGAAACGAGAGCAAACTAAAAAAGACTCTCTGACTTTACCTGTAACAGAGAATGAAAAAATAATAAATCCTAATAATATCACTGGAACAGATTCAACTTTGATAATGCAAGAATCATCAATTAATGATTCGCTCAAAACTAAAGACGAACAAATACAAAAGACAGATTCAACGGAAAATTCTTTTTTGCGAAATCAGATGGAGGAAATGATCAAACAAAGAAGGGGAACATTACCGCCAGGTAAACAAAACTCCGGTGACTTTAAGAAATAAAAAGTTTTTAATTTTTTTTTTCAATGCTACAGCCTCTAAATTATCAACTGCCTCCAAATGAGTTAGCTGATTGTTATTCGCTTATTCTTCCTGTTATAAAAAATAATAGACTAAAAAGCATAGGCATTTATTTATTTTTCGTTATCTACTTTAGTATTCCTTCGCTTCAAATTCCGATTTTAGAATTTAATGGATCTCGAATTACTGCATTAATGGAGCAAAGAGCGATTGAGAATTACTTGCTCTTTTACCCCCACCAATCATGGGTTTCGATTGATGATGTGAACCCAATTCTTTTAAAGGCTATTATTTCAATGGAAGACGGTGCCTTTTTTAACCATCGTGGTATTGACTGGAAAGAGTTTTATAATTCATTAAGAGCAAATGATAGGCGCGGTAAAACTGTTCGCGGCGGAAGCACAATCACAATGCAGCTCGCAAAAAATTTATACTTAAATACCGAAAGAAGCATATTCAGAAAAGCAAAAGAATTAGTTATCGCGGCAAGAATGGAAAAAGAACTTTCCAAAAAAAATATCCTTGAAGCTTATATCAACGCCGTTGAATGGGGTGATGGAATATTTGGAATTGACGCAGCTTCCGCTGAATATTTTGACAAAGATCCTCAAGATTTGACATTGATGGAATGCTCTAAACTTGCAGCAGTTATCCCTTCGCCGCTTATTCATCAGCCAAATGTTAACTCCGGTTATGTTCGCAGACGTGCTGGGATAATAAGGGGGCGGCTGAATGATATAATCTTATATCCCGAAAAAAAAGATGAACAGAAGAGAAGTAAGAGAATTAATTGAAGAAGGTGAGAACCTTCAAATTGAATTTAAAAGAAAATTTACTTCACACGAAAAAATTGCACGCGAAATGATTGCATTTGCAAATACAAGAGGCGGTTTCATTTTATTTGGAATTGATGATGATAAATCTATAGTCGGAGTTGAGAGTGAAAAATCCGAAGCTGAATTAATAATTAAAACCGCAAAGGAATACTGTGAACCAGCCCTTGACATAAAATTAGATTTTATAAATATTGATGACAAAGAAATAGTGATAGCCTCAATTCATGAGTCTGAAAACAAACCTCACCGTTTGCAAGATTATAAAAACGAATTAGAAATCAACACTGCTGAAGTAACAATACGCGTGAATGACAAAAGTGTTTTAGCAAGCAAAGAAATGATAAGGCTGATGCGTGCTCAAAGTAATAGCCTCGAACTTAAAAAATACGCTGTTGGCGAAATCGAAAAATCTGTTTTTGAAATTCTTGTTAAACATGAAACTATTTCGGTAAAAGAGCTGAGCAGAGCGGTTAATATTTCTGAAAGACGAGCTTCCCGAACTTTGGTAAAACTTGTCCGTGCAAACTTACTTATGATTCACAGCAAAGATAATGGGGAGGAGTATTTTACTTCAATTGAATCAACATAATTTTATTTTGCTCGTTTCGATTCAAATAACAAATTGATTATTTCTCATCTAAAACTTTCCTCATTTCATAAACAGCAATTCCATAAGCGACAGCTACGTTTAATGATTGCTTAATTCCATACTGTGGAATCTCTATCGAAAAATCACACAGATCAATTAGTTCCTGCGATACGCCTGTGATTTCATTTCCAACAAGCATACAAAGCGGAAAATCTTTTTTTGTCAAAGAGTGATAAGGAATAGTTTTGCTTGTCAATTCAAGAGCGCAGATTTTTATTCCTTCCGATTTTAATTTAAGAACAATTTCTTTTGCGTCTTTAGCGTATTCCCAGTTTACACTCTGTGTAGCTCCGAGAGCTGTTTTTAATATATCTTTTTTAGGCGGGGAAGGGGTGAATCCACAGAGATAAAGTTTTTCAATCATCACCCCATCAGATGTTCGAAAGATTGAACCAACATTGTAAGTGCTTCTAATGCTATTGAGCAAAACATAAACCGGCAGTTTATTTACAGTGTGAATTGTCTCCAATGTACTTCTGTTAGCTGAAATCTCATCGTGTGTTAATTTTTTCATAAAGTAATTCACTTAAATTTAATTGCAAGCTGCCCGCAAGCGGCGGCGATATCTTCACCCTGCGTAAAACGGACAATCACGGTAATGTCTCTTTCTCGAAGCTTCCGTACAAAATCTTCAATCTTATATTTTGCTGTCGGTCGTAATTCAGATGAAAAGCCTGTAGGATTCATGTGAGCTAATGAATTAAATGGGATAACATTGACTTTTGAGGGAATGCTTTTGCAGAGTCTTACTAATGCGGATAAATCTTTCTCGGTATCATTTAAATCTTTCAGCATAATATATTCGAAAGTGATACGAGTATTAGTTTTACTTGAATAATATTTTAATGCTTCAAGATTTTCATTAAGACTATACTTCAAATTTATCGGCATAATTTTACTTCGTGTTTCTTCGAAACAGGAATGAAGCGAGAATGCTAATTTTGGTTTTAGTCCGGAATCTGCAAGTTCTTTAATTCTATGAGGAATGCCGGCAGTGGACACAGTAACTTTTTTAAGACTAATCCCGGTAGTTAATTCCTCAGAAAAAATTTTTAAAGTATTGAATGCCGCATCATAATTTAATAATGGCTCCCCCATCCCCATAAAAACAATGTTGGTTAGATTTTCTTTTCTAAAATCTTTTGCAGCCAAAAGATATTGATCAAAGATCTCGCCTGCCGTTAGATTTTTTTTATATCCCATAAGTCCTGTGGCGCAAAATTTACAATCAAGCGGGCAGCCAACTTGTGTGGAAATACAGAGTGTGTTTCGCTTTGCTTCAGGAATAATTACAGATTCAATTTTATTTCCATCAACTGTTTCGAAAATAAATTTTTTTGTCCCGGTTTCACGTGATGTTTCAGAATCGAAGTAAGTTAAACTTTTAAGATTTGTTTCTTCGTTTAATTTTTTCCTGAGTGATTTGGGTAGGTTTAACATTTCATCAAAACTTAGCGAAAGGTGATTGTACATCCAATTGAATACTTGACCGGCACGGTATGATGGTTCACCAATGGAATTAAAATAAACTTTTAATTCCTCAAATGTTAATCCTTTTAAAACTATTTTTTTAGAATGATTACTGATTGAGCGGGTTGGAGTCATATAAATTATTGGAAATTTCTTTGTGAATATAATCATTCATCGGCGGCAGATAAAACCAAATAATTTTTTCTATGGTGCTTGAGAGGTTAATTTTAAGTCCGGTTGACCACATAAAAATTGCTAAAGTTATTTGGCTTTCCTTCTACAGAAAATTGCGCACCTAAATAGAGTACTTTATTTTTAAACTAATAGAAAAATGATTTAAGAATTTTATACACATATCAAAACAGTGGAGTTACAATGAATTTTGAATTCACAGAAGATCACAAAATGATTCAGCAATCGGCAAAAGAATTTGCTCAGGAAGTAATTGCGCCTACCTCGATAGATAGAGATATCAAAGCAGAATTTCCTGCCGAAATTATTAAACAAATGGGTGAACTTGGATTTTTAGGAATGATGGTATCGCCTGATTATGGGGGCGCGGGTTTGGATACTATTAGTTACGTGCTTGCAATGATAGAAATTTCAAAGGTGGATGCAAGCTGCGGAGTAATTATGTCTGTTAATAATTCTCTCGTTTGCTATGGATTAGAGAAGTATGGTTCAGATTTCCTAAAACAAAAATATTTAATTCCGCTTGCTAAAGGCGAAAAGCTCGGCGCTTTTGCTCTCTCTGAACCGGAAGCAGGAAGTGATGCTACAAAACAAAAAACGACTGCTGATCGAAATGGTGATTTTTATATTTTAAATGGCATGAAAAATTGGATCACCAACGGAACTACAGCAGATTATGTTTTAGTTATGGCTACAACTGATAAGGAAAAAGCTCACCATGGAATTTCTACTTTATTGGTTGAACGCGGTACCCCCGGATTTGATCATGGCAAAAAGGAAGATAAACTTGGTATCAGAAGTTCTGATACTTGCTCATTAACTTTTGAAAATTGTAAAGTTCCAAAAGAAAATATAGTCTGGGAGGAAGGCAAGGGATTTAACTTTGCAATGAATACACTTAATGGCGGAAGAATCGGAATCGCATCGCAGGCTATCGGCATCGCTGAAGCTTCGTTCGAAGCAGCATTGAAATATTCAAAAGAAAGAAAAGCATTCGGAACGATAATTTCAAATCATCAGGCAATTCAATTTAAACTTGCCGACATGGCTGTAAAGATTGACGCAGCAAAGATGCTTACACTAAAAGCTGCCGCTATGAAAGATGCCGGTCAAAAATATTTTAAGGAAGCTGCGATGGCTAAACTTTACTCTTCCAAAATAGCGTTTGAATGTGCTTCGGAAGCGATTCAAATCCATGGTGGTTACGGCTATGTGAGAGAATATCTGGTAGAAAGATATCTTCGTGATTCAAAAATCACTGAAATTTATGAAGGCACAAATGAAATTCAGCGCGTCGTTATTGCAAGAGCATTATTAGATTCAAAATAAAATTGAAATTGTTATTGATTTATATCTTTCTTCTGCTTCAATCTTTTTTAATCGCACAGAGTGATTGGAAAAAATGGGAAGCAGAAGAAATTTCTTATCAGCGAACTGATAATCATCGAAGCCGTGATTATTCATTCGGATTTGAAAACATCTCTGATTTTAGCGTCAAAATTTTTACTAATTCTTATTGGTTTTTTATTTCAGAGGTGGATGGAGACAATTGTCCTTACAGCCCGTCCTGTTCTGCATTTTTTGTGGCTTCGGTAAAAGAGACTAATCCCGCTCAAGGTTTGCTGATGTTTTTTGATCGCTTTACACGCGACTTTAATATTTTCAATCGCAAATCTCACTATCCTCGTATTCTTGACGGTCATTACTTCGACCCACCTTCGCTTTATACTTTGGAAGAATCAAAAATAAAATATACACCACCTGTCCTTTTAACCTCCGATAAATGAAAATATTTTTTTTAATTGCGCTATTTACATTTAGCTTAATATTTGTAAAAAATTTATCAGCACAAAATGAATTGCATTCTCCCAAAAATGTAAAATTATTTGCTGATTATATTTTCTGCGAAAAAGATTACTTGCGCGCTGCCGGGGAATATCAAAAATTAGATGGGGAGGGTATGAGTGACACCGTTGCCTATAAAATTGCTCTATCCTACTCAATTACTCAAGACTTTGATAAAGCAATAGAATCATTTAATAAAATAGAGGCTAAATCACTTTTCTATGAATTGTCGTTGCTCCAATTAATGAAAATCAAATTTCTACTTAATAACAAAATGGAATTAGAGCGAACCGTAAACCTCAATTTCCCATTCTTTAATAATAATGTGAAGCGAGCGGCAATGAAATTAACATTGCTTTCAAATTTGAAACTGACTCCTGATTTTTTGAATGAAACAGATTTTTATCAGCCTTCGAAGACTCCGAAAAAGTTTCAGCAAAATATTTATTTGATTTAAGAACTGATCCGCCATACAGAAGTTCTTTTACTGCAGGAATTTTATCTGCTATTATTCCCGGCGCCGGAAAATTTTATGTTGATGAAATCGGCGATGGAATAATGGCTTTACTTACTACAGGGATATTTGCCTTTTTATCTTACGATAACTTTAGAGCAAATCATGATTTTAGAGGATGGTTATTTGCAGGCATAAGTTCGCTTTTTTATGCGGGTAATATTTATGGTTCGGTTGCGGCTGCACAAATTTATAACTCGCGTGTTGATTATGAATTTGGGGTAAACCTAAATTTATTCCTCGAAGACAACAATTTTTTTATTCCACAGACTAACTTTTGCAAATAATTTAATGCGATGTTTTAACCGATTAATTGTTTTTGTAATTCTGATATTTTTAACCTGTAGTTCTTTTTCTCAAACGATTTACGAAAATCAATTCGAACTTGCTAAAAATTTGATGGGTAAGAAAAAATATTTCGATGCAATTACAGAATTCAAGCGATTAATATTTTTTGAAAAAGACAGTGGAAATATTTATTCGAATTATTCTCTTCTTGGCGATTGCTACAAAGCGGGTGCAAAGTTGGATGAATCAATTTATTACTACACTTTGTCCGAAATAAATTCAAAAACTTCAGAGCAGATTTATGATGCACAAATAAAAATCATCCGCAGTAATATTTTACGGAGAACTACTAACCGGGCATTAACTTTACTCGATTCTCTGGAAGCGAATAAAAATTATCCTGATAAAATTGATGAAATAAATTACTGGCGAGGCTGGGCTTTTATTTTTTCTGATGACTGGGAAGCTGCTTCTGCTGAATTTTCTAAAGTAGATTCAGCAAAGCAACTCGAAGAATTTTGCAGACTGACTGATAATAAACTTTACTCAGTACTGCTCGTTAAAGCAATGTCTTTCGTTTTACCGGGGCTGGGGCAATTTTATACTGGCAATTACGTTAGCGGCATAATATCGTTTGCCTGGAATGTACTTTGGGGATACACTGCAATAAAAGCCTTTGCAGCCGATCGGGTTTTTGACGGTCTTATGGTTTCCAATTTTTTATGGTTCAGATTTTATCGCGGTAATTTTGAAAATGCCGAAAAGTTTGCCGAAGCTGATAACTTGATCGAGACCAATAATGCATTAAAATGGCTTCAAAATGAATTTACTGGTACAAAACCTTAATTTTTTTTCAGAAGTTTTTATCTTAAAAAAATTCTAATTAAATGTTATATTCATTTTTAAGAATTATAAAATATTATAGTTGCTTGCAGAAATTCCCTTATTTAAACACCAAATTGGAGATTAAATGAAGAATAAAGGTCTAATAATCGGTTTATCAATTGTCGGAGTAATATTGCTTGCAATATTTATGATGATCATGTGGGGAGTAGGCGTTTATAATAATATGGTCACGCTTAACGAATCTGTTACTAAAAGCTGGGGGCAGGTTGAAAACCAGTATCAGCGAAGAGCCGATCTAATTCCAAATCTTGTAAACACTGTTAAAGGTTATGCTGATTTTGAACAGAAAGTTTTGACTGATGTGATTGAAGCGCGCTCAAAAGTTAGTCAATTCAATATTACACCAGAAGTTTTGAATGATCCTGCTGCGTTTCAAAAATTTCAATCGCTTCAAGGAGAGTTGAGTGGCGCACTTTCAAGATTATTAGTTACAGTTGAAAATTATCCCAACCTAAAAGCAAACGAGGGATTCCTGAATCTACAGGCTCAGCTTGAGGGAACTGAAAATCGGATTACGGTTGAGCGAAAAAATTTCAATGAATCTGTACTAACTTATAATACCTCTATAAAGAAATTCCCTGCATCATTTTTAGCCGGAATGTTTGGCTTCAACGAGAAACAATATTTTAAATCTCAGGCAGGAAGTGAAAATGCACCCAAAGTTGATTTCGGTACTCGATGAGAATTTTGCTCTTCGTTCTTGTTAGTTCGTTAATAGTTTTTGCTCAGCCCAAAATCCCTGAACTTAAAATGTGGGCAACTGACCAGACAAAAACTCTAAAATCTGATGAACTTTCGAACTTAAACTCTCGCTTAAAAACGTACGAGGACACTACTTCAAATCAGTTGATTACTTTGATGATCGCCTCACTCGAGGGTTATCCAATTGAAGACTATTCTCACGAAGCTGCTTCAAAAAATAAAATTGGAACTGAAAAACACGACAATGGTGTTTTACTTCTTGTTGTTAAAGACGATAGAAAACTCCGCATTGAAGTTGGATATGGATTAGAAGGCGCACTGCCCGATGCTCTTGCAAGCTCAATTATCCGAAATGTCATTGTACCAAAGTTCAAAAACAATGAATACTATGCAGGCATTAGTGATGGCATCAATGCAATCATTGCAACAATTGCAGGCGAATATAAAGCTGAACCTGATGATGATTCTGACGGAGGCGGTTCAATTATTTTTACAGTCTTTGTAATTATATTTATTATTATTATTCTTTTTGGAAAATCAACCGGTGGAAAATCAGGCGGATTTTATTATGGTGGAAGTTCAGGAAGCGGCGGTTTTTCCAGCGGAGGATTTTCAAGCGGTGGATTTAGCGGAGGCGGTGGTTCATTCGGCGGAGGTGGTGCAAGTGGGAGCTGGTAAAAACTTTATAATTGGATTGAGTATGAAAAATTATATTCATATTTTTAGATTAAACAATTAGATAATTAAAATTATTATTGAAATAAGGAGAAAAAATGGCAATTAAAATAACTGAAGAATGTATCAACTGTGGTGCTTGTGAACCCGAATGCCCAAACACTGCTATTTACGAAGGTGGTGTTGAATGGGAATTAGCTGGTAAACATTATGGTGACGGTGCAGCGGCTCCATCAGGAGCAAATGGATTTTTTCAAGCGACTTTTTCTTTATTGTTCCTGATAAATGCACCGAATGCAAAGGCTTCCACGATGAGCCACAATGTGCGGCTGTATGTCCCGTTGATTGCTGCGTCCCGGATCCTAATCACGTTGAAGATGAAGAAACTTTACTAAAACGTAAAGAATATCTCGATTCCGTTGGTCGCTAAAATTTAGAATTTAGTTTTATTAATGCCCGGTAAAAAGAAGCCGGGCATTTTTTATTTCAATTCAGAGAAAATTCAACCCTCAATTTCTCACTTCTGATAAATTCTCAATAAATCATTCATTCTATCCTTCTTTTTTTCTAATAGTTCAATCTTTACACTTGACTTCTTCTGGTACGATTTTAGTCATTATTTGTGAAATATAATTTGAACAATTGGAGTTATAATGGCTTATAAAATAACTGAAGAATGTATCAACTGCGGTGCTTGCGAACCAGAATGCCCGAACAATTCAATATATGAAGGCGGCAATAACTGGGAAATAAATGGCGCTTCATTTGGCGAAAACGACGCTGCTCCTTCGGGTGCAACAGGTTTTTACTCGGGTGACTACTATTATATTGTTCCCGATAAATGCACAGAATGTCAAGGCTTTCACGATGAACCTCAATGTGTCAGCGTTTGTCCGGTTGATGCAGTTGTACATATAAATTAATATTTTTCGGGAGAATGGGGAATTTTTCAGGGGACCTTTCTAAATAGAACACGCAAAAAGGATGGGCATAAATAGTGCTCATCCTTTTTCGTTTTAAATACTTCGAGACTTTATCCTTTCTTTTTACTTGATTAAATTGTTCTTAAAATTTAATCAATTCCTTAAATGAAAATCGGTAAATATAAATTAAGTCTTTTTGTTAGCGGTTATTTTTCGTTAGACGGCGGCGCTATGTTTGGCATTATTCCTAAACCATTGTGGAGTAAAACAAATCCTACAGATGAGCAAAATCGAGTGAGACTTGCCACGAGGCATTTAATCCTTCAGTCTGATAACAGAAATATTATTATAGATACAGGAATGGGAAATAAATGGGATGATAAATCCAAAAGCATTTACAATATTGACTCAACTCATGAACTTGAACATGAACTTGAAGATGAACTTGAACTTGAACCTGAACTCAATAACATATCCGCAGCCTCCATCACTGATGTACTATTAACTCACCTTCATTTTGATCATACCGGTGGCTCAACAAAAATTGAAAACGGAAAATTGATTCCGACTTTTCCTAATGCAAAATACTATGTGCAGAAAAAAAATTATGATTGGGCAGTCAATCCATCCGATAGGGATAAGGGCAGCTACATAAAAGAGAATTTTGAACCTTTAATGAAGGAAGGCGTTCTCCATTTTATTAATGGCGAAGAGCAGTTTGATGATGAAATTAGTTTCATACTCGTAAATGGTCATACTTTTTATCAACAGCTTATAAAAATATCTGATGGCGACAATACTTTTCTCTTTGTATGCGATTTGCTGCCTTTTGCATCTCACATTCCCTTGCCATATATAATGGGCTACGACCTTCAACCGCTGGTGACGTTAAATGAAAAGAAAATAATATTAAAGCAGGCGGTGGATGAAAATTGGAAATTATTTTTCTACCATGATCCCGAAATTGCGTATGCGACTTTAATGCAAACTGATAAAGGCATTCGAGTGCAAGAAAAGTTCTCTGCTTTATGAGCATAAAAAATGATTTCTACAAAGTCTGTTCTATAAAAGAACTAAAAGAGGAAGTTGGCAAAAGATTTTTAGTCAACGATATTGATATCGCCGTGTTCAAAATAAAAGATGAAGTGTTTGCTGTTTCAAATAACTGCCCCCATCAGCATACACAAATGATTTATGATGGACTGATAGAGGATAATTGTGTCGTTTGCCCGGCGCATGGCTGGATGTTCGATTTGAAAACCGGATGTCTGCCAACAGGCGCAAAAGGATTGAGAACTTTCCCCGTTATCATTTCTGGCGATGATGTTTTTGTTAAAGTGGATCGGAAAGAATTAAACTGGTGAATGAAAATATCTCCCCCTTGCTGCCCGATCGTGTTACAAATGATGTTGTTATCAGCAAAGCTAAATCATTGGGCTTTAGTTTAGTTGGTTTTGCAGAAGTGGAATTGCTCACTAACGAAATTACAAACCTAAATGACTGGCTGAATCAAAATCATCAAGCTGGAATGAATTACATGCAAAAAAATTCTGATAAGCGTGAAGACATTTCTAAAATACTTCCTGATGCCAAAAGCGTTATTTCTCTCGGTATGAATTACTACACGAATAATCTGCATTCAAACCAAAAGGGGATGGGAAAAGTATCGCGCTACGCCTGGGGAAAGGATTATCATCTCATTATCTGGGAAAAGCTGAATGAGTTTGAAAATTACCTTCAACAAATTGATAAAAAATTCAACTCTAAATCCTATGTTGATACTGGTCCTGTTATGGATAAAGCCTGGGCTGTTCGTTCCGGCATTGGATGGATGGGGAAGCACTCAAACATTATCAATCGTGAATATGGCAGTTGGTTCTTCATCGCAAATATAATTTGTAATCAGGAATTTATTTACTCGGAGCCGATACCTGATTTCTGCGGCGAGTGCACTGCCTGCATTGATGCCTGTCCCACCGATGCAATCATTCAGAATTATGTTGTGGATGCGAACAAATGTATTTCATATTTAACCATTGAAAATAAAGGCAGCATTGATACATCTTTCAAAGATAAATTTGATAACTGGCTTTTCGGATGTGATATTTGTCAGGATGTTTGTCCGTGGAATATTAAATTTGCTCAGGAAACTTCTTTAAAAGAATTTCAACCCGCAGATGGCAACGGAGAAATAGAATTGAATAGCATTTTGGAAATGAGCGAAGAAGATTTTAAAAAAAGATTTTCAAGCAGCCCGATAAGTCGTGCAAAGCTAAAAGGACTAAAACGTAATGCTGAATTTTTAAACGATATATAAAAATCTTTTTAATAATGATTTGAAACTATAAACATTAATTTGAATCTAACCATCAATCATAAAAAATATTTTAATCATCAGGAGAAATAATGTCGAACAATCATCACAAAGTAATAATAATTGGTTCGGGTCCATCAGGTTTTACAGCCGCCTTATATACGGCACGCGCCGAATTAAAGCCCGTAGTTTTTGAAGGAATGCAGCCCGGCGGACAGTTAACTATTACAACCGAAGTTGAAAACTATCCCGGCTTCGAAAAAGGAATTATGGGTCCGGAACTTATGGACGTTATGCGTAAGCAAGCCCACCGCTTTGGTGCAGTTAGTATCTATAAAGAAGTAACATCAGTGGATTTTTCAAGACGACCTTTCGTAATCAAAACTTACGATGATCTCTATACTGCCGATTCGGTTATTGTTTCAACGGGTGCTTCTGCAAGACTGCTTGGATTGGAAAGTGAAACAAAATATATGGGCTATGGTGTTTCTGCCTGTGCTACGTGTGATGGATTTTTCTTTAAAGGATTAAAAGTAATTGTTGTAGGTGGTGGTGATACTGCAATGGAGGAGGCTAACTTCCTCACAAAGTTTGCAAGCGAAGTGACTATCATTCACAGGCGTAATGAATTCCGCGCATCAAAAATTATGTATGATCGTGCAAAGAAAAATTCCAAAATAAAATTGCTCACCAACGAAGTGGTTAAAGAAGTACTTGGCAAAGAAGAAAACGGCAAGAAAGTGATGACGGGAGTTCTTCTCGAAGACACGAAAGATCACGCTACCACCACCCTCGAAGCAGATGGATTGTTCATCGGTATCGGACATAAACCAAACACGGAATTATTTAAGGGGGTGCTTGATATGGATGAGAACGGTTACCTGAAAGTTCAGCCCGGCTCGACTTATACAAACATTCCAGGTGTCTTTGCCGCCGGAGATGTCGCTGACCATAAATATCGCCAAGCCGTCACCGCCGCCGGTACAGGCTGCATGGCTGCCCTCGATTGCGAGCGCTGGCTGGAAGCACAAGAAGCTTAAATATTTTTGGAATCAACTTCCAATTGCATTGTCATTGAAGGAATTGGTATTGGTGAAAATAGAATTGAATTCCAAGGCTGTTCAGAAATGGACAGCCTTTTTTACTTTTTAATTGACAACTTTAATAAATTTCTTTAAGTTGTGATCAGTCTTATAATCATTGCGATTATCTGAATTATTTTGTTTCTTAATTAACCCAATCATCATCAATTAAAGGAGTCTTTATATGAGGTATAATATTCAGTTTAACCTGCGGACAGTTTTTTATGTCCTCTTTCTGTTTCTCTTGCTTCCGATATTCTCAATTGCACAGACAACACAATTACCATATCACATCAAACCATATTCAATGGAGTCTGGAGTGTTTAATGGTAATTTCGAGATCGAGGCTACTGAGAATATTGCATTTGATGGCGTTGTGCAAGTTGCAGATGCCCCCTGGTTAAAATTGACATTTAGTAGTGCCAATCTTGGTGAAGATAGTTATTTAATACTTCGTTCCGTACTGGATGGCAAGTGGCAAAGACTCAATGCTGTTGCTTTAGAGCAGTGGCAAAACTCAAGCGCATTTTTTAATGGGGATGCTGTTGAAATAGAATTACATGTTGCCGATGATGATAAAGGTGTGTACGTGAACATCGCCGATATCATAGTTGGTGAACAGGTACAGGAATATGGTGTAGAAAGTCAATGCGGTCCCACAGATGATCGAGTAGCTTCTTCAGATGATAGAGCCTGCAGATTATTAAATATTGGATGTACAGCGTGGTTGATCACTAATGGAAAACTTGTTTCGGCAGGACATTGTGTGTCTTCAAATTCATTGTTAAATACTCTTGAATTTAATGTTCCTCCTTCCTTAGCAAATGGAACATTGCAGCATCCCGGGCCTGAAGATCAATATGCAGTAAACACTGCTACAAAAGTTTTTTCAAATGGTGGAATTGGAAATGATTGGGGAGTATTTGAAGCTTTTCCGAATTCAAATACAGGTTTAACACCATTGCAGGCACAAGGTGTAGCTTTCACCGTTGTTCAAAATTTGGGACCGAGCACAATTAGAATAACCGGTTATGGAGTTGATGGTGGCACAGCAAATCAAACGCAGCAAACATCAATAGGGCCAAACGCCGGTTCATCAGGAACTACCATGCGATATGTGTGCGATACTGAAGGTGGTAATTCCGGCAGTCCCATAATTGATGAAGCTACCGGCAATTCGGTGGGGGTTCATACAAATGGTGGGTGTACGACAGGTGGTTCCGGCAGTAACTCTGGCACGAGTGCTTTTAATACTGCTTTCTGGAATGCGCTTAATGCAGGCAGTACTAATCCAAATGTAACTTGTACTATCACACTCAATCCCACATCAGGGAATGGAACACTCGCTTACACTATGTCCATCACAAACAACGAAGCCACAAATCAAGCTGCTACCGTTTGGGTAGTGGTAACAGGACCAAATGGATTTAACCAGACAATTTTCAATCGGACTATGAACCTGAAGTCGAACAGAACACTGAATAGATCTAGAAATTATACTATCCCTGTTTCTGATCTCGGAGCATTTACATTTACTATAAATGTTGGAACTAATCCAACTCCTATCTGGGATACGGATGCGAAGATTTATACTAAAACATCTCTTGAAAAACAGATTGTTGAATCAGCAGAAAACTTAACTTCAAATCCTGAAAACATGACATTGATCGGTAATTACCCCAACCCTTTCAACCCGACAACAAACATTAAATATGCCTTAAACGAAGACGCAAGTGTTTCAATTAAGATATACAATTCTTTGGGGCAGGAAGTTGCAACACTCGTTGATGGCTTTGCATCAGCAGGTTATTACGAGGCTGTTTGGGATGGAAGAAATGAATTTGGTGATCTGGTCTCCAGCGGAATTTATTTTTATAGAATGACCACAGGCAATTTTGTACAAGTTAAAAAGATGTTACTGAATAAATAGTTCCATCTTAAAAAAGAGGTCGTCTTTTCAAAAGATGACATCTTTGATTTTTGACAAAGGCTGTTCAGCAATGGGCAGCCTTTTTTATTAGTTGACAATAGCAATTTTTATCCTTAAGTTACAAACAAAAATATTTAGGGATAAAAAAAATGACAGTAATAAATCTTCTGTTCAAAAATTCTCGGCCCCTAAAGTATTTTATCTTTAGTCTTAGTTGTGTTGTTTTTGCAGTGATGTTGACAAGCTGCGAGCAAAACCCCACCGCCCCAAATGAACCGCCCAAACCCCCCGGCTACCAGGAAGATATTTACTGGCCCAGCCTTGCCGATAGCCCCTGGCCTATGAACCATCACGATCCGCAGAATACGGGGAGGAGTAAAATCAGTGGTTTCATAGTTGGTAACATATTGGCAGAATTAGAGGAATATTTTATTCAAACCGGTATTTCGGTATCACCTGATTCATCATTTTATTTGGTTACTTCATATCCGAGCGTTATTCGTTCATTCACAAAGGAAGGAATTGAAAAATGGAATATACAATTAGGAGATTATGAATCCTTTGTAACTCCTGCCATATCCGCAAGAGGGTATATTTATTCCATAGCCGCACAAGAAGGGTTACTATATCAAATTGATCTTACTGGGAAAATCAAATGGATATATCAAGATCCTTATCCAATTTGGCAAAGTGGTATAAGTATTGGATTAGACGAAACAATTTATTTTGTTAATTCAAACAATGAACTTAAAGCGATTGATTTATATGGGAATTTAATTTGGAGTGTTAGTAATCAAAAGTTCGGAACCAGTACTCAGTCATTTACTGTTTTCTCTCCGGATGGAAAAACTCTATATATTCCGGGAGAAAATACTGTATCCTTAGTAGCATTTGACATTATAAGCCAACAGATTAAATGGGAAATAGGGCAAACTCCATTACTTGCGCCTCCAGTAATAAATTCAGGGGGGGATGCTTATATTTTCTGTTCGATTGAAGACATTAACGAATCACGTCCTTCATTGTTTTGCATTTCTGAAAAGGGTGAAATACACTGGGATTATGATTACCAAAAAGATCATTCAATTCCCATAATCAATAATTCGGGGGGAGCATTGGATAGATACGGTAATTTTTATTTTGCCGAAGATACCTTATACAAAGTGGATTATAATGGAAATCAGAAATGGAAAAAAAGTTTGGATGTTACAAACTGGACTCCAATTATTGTAGATGTCAATGACAATATATTCGTGACAACGATAAATAAAATATATAAATTTGATCAATCGGGGAATCAAATTACTACAACTGATTTGAATACAATTACCGGAGGATCACCCGCGATTTCTTATGGAGGAAAGGTCTTAATACCATCATGGAAATCGAAGGAAATCTTTATAATAAATTAAAGGCATCTAAATGAAATTAATTTTGTTGTTCTTTTTTATGTTAATAAATTTATCGGCTCAAGAATTCCTACCCCCTCCAGTAGAAATCTATGTTTGGCAGCAGGATAATATATATTCTGCTCCAGTTGAATATCACTTCGATGCTCAATCAATCGTATGAGACCAAAATCATAACATCAATATTATAGACCCCGTAGATGGTGATGATATTATTATTACAAAGTTTTTCATATAAGGTAATATGTTGACTTCAAGTAACGGAGGATGGCATTTTATTATATCTAATAGCGGCGGTAGCAGTTCACAAGGCTATGAATACCCTGTTATAGGGTATGGATTATATAAGGTATACACAATACAAAGTCCCGAATATTATTTTGAATATAATCAATTGTTCCAGGGCTGTTCAGAAATGGGCAGCCTTTTTTATTAGTTGACATTTCATTTCTTTGTGCTTAAGTTTCAAACAAAAATATTTAGGGATAAAAATATGACAGTAAAAAATCATCTGTTCAAAAACTCTCGGCCCCTAAAGTATTTTATCTTTAGTCTTAGTTGTGTTGTTTTTGCAGTGATATTAACAAGCTGCGAACAAAACCCCACCGCCCCAAACGAACCGCCAAAACCTTACGGCTACCAGGAAGATATTTACTGGCCCAGCCTTGCAGATAGCCCCTGGCCTATGAATCATCACGATCCTCAGAGTACAGGCAGGAGTAAATATTTTGGTCCTAGTATCGGTACAATTGAGTGGATTGTTGATAGCGTAATCATTATGAGTTCGATCTCCATTGGGATAGACTCGTCAATATATTTACCATCACAATCAAGTGCTCATAACGGCTTTTTTTCGTTCAGCCCCAAAGGTGAATTAAATTGGAAACTTAGTGTACCTGAGGATATTATATTTTCATATGATGTCTCAACACCATTAGCGGCAGCAGATGGCACTATCTATTTTACAGGTGGCTTATATGGTGCAATTTATGCAATTAATCCCAATGGTAGTATTAAATGGGAATTTCATCCTGAGAGTTCAATTTATCAAACAGGAATAAATTTAGGTTTAGATGGAACTATTTATTTTATAACTGTGAATAAAGAGTTGTTTGCTCTCGACCATAATGGGGGTTTAAAATGGACTTTCAAAAATGATGATTTCTTCAGCGGTCTTGGTTCCGTCCTTTCTTTTTCTCCTGATGGTAGGACCCTGTATATACTTGGTAAATCAATTTCGTTGTATTCATTTGATATCCAATCTCAATCTATAAATTGGACATTCGGAACCGAAACTCTGTATGCTGCACCAATTGTTGATGATGAGGGAAATATATATATACAATCTGCCTCACCGGATTTCAATAATGGCATCAACTCTCTATTTTGTTTGAAACCGGATGGAAGTGTCAAATGGTCATTCGCGCACAACAATCCTCAAATGGATCAATCCTATGGCTATGCAGAAGGAACAATTGATAAGTTGGGTAATATTTATTTCGCCTTTGATACTCTTTATTCTTTAAATTATTTGGGTCAGTTAAACTGGAAGATCCCTTTGAATGGTTTTACAGCGTCACCTTTAATATGCGATGCAAATGGAACAGTTTATATTAGCGTTTCTACTGTGGAATCGTATGCACTTAGTGAAATTATTGCGGTAGATAGTGATGGCAATTTTTTATGGAAAGTACCGATATCATCAATTTCTCCACTTGGAGATGTACTTGGTCTTTCACCAGCACTAAATAATGATAGAAGACTTTTTGTTCCAACATTTAAACAATATAGATTTTTTGTAATTAAATAATACAGGAGAGTGTGATGTTTTTAAATTTCGATATTACCTGCTTGTTTTATTGTTTGCCTCAACTTTTCAAATTCTATCACAAGAATCAGAATTTCAACTAGAAATCTTTACGCTTACAACTGGATTTGGAGAATATGATGTAACGCGATTCAGATTGGATCCTTTGGGTGAAGTCTATTGTACGGATAGTTATTCCAACTATTTTCACGTTCCTAACGAAAGGAATACCATAGCATTAGAAGAGGTTACAGGCAATAACAGCGGTGGATATTTAGGACTTCAAATATGCTTTAATGATGATTCTGATTATGGAAAATTTTGGTTAGGATTGTATAAATTTTCCATTCAATATTTTAATGGGGGTGAGTGGATTGATTATTTCCATTTTTATATAGACTATAGGGATTGTTGGTATGGTAGATCTGGAATTGGAGGCTGTAACTCGAGTGATATTGTTATTAAATATGATAATAATCTTGGCAAAACTTTTTGGGCATACGGCATACCTACACCCAATACTCAGTATACTGAATTAACACAGAATGAAGTATTGAATTGGTGGGAAGCTAATGAATGTGATTCACATTGTGTAGAAGATTTTGAATCTATAATATTTCCTCAGTTAGAAAATGTAATTATAAACCAGCAGAACCATGTTCAATTAAACTGGTCGGAGCCCGATCCCGCTTATGATATTGTTACAAACTATCAAGTTTGGAGAATGATGTTTTCGGGTAGATATGCCGGTCAGTTCAAATTGCGCACAACTGTAAGCTCAGGTGTTACTTCTTACACAGATTTATCACTCGATATTACTCAAAACCAGAATGGTGAGTTACTCCAATACAAAGTTGTTGCGCTGTTCCAAAGCAAACCTGATGAGCCATCGAATATTCAAAAAATAAGATTTTATTTTAACGAGGAAAAAAATGTTTTCGAAGTTAATCAGACTATGGATTTTGAATTATCTCAAAATATTCCCAACCCCTTCAACCCAAGCACAAGTATTAGCTATTCAATTCCTGAAAATGCTTTTGTTACTTTGAAGATTTATGATGTACTTGGAAATGAAGTTGAGGTTTTAATTAACGAGCAGAAAGAGTCGGGCAATTATCAAATAGACTTTAATGCAAGCGAACTTTCCAGCGGAATTTATTATTACACATTAACCGCAGGAAATTTTACAAGCACGAAGAAGATGATCCTGGTGAAGTAAAAGCCTCACCCGAACCCCGCTAAGCGGGGCAAGCCCCTCTCCAAAGGAGAGGGGAGTCTTTTGAATATAATTAATTGTTCTAAGGCTGCTCAGAAATGGGCAGCCTTTTTTATTAGTTGACAATGGCAAGCTTTATCCATAAATTACAAACAAAAATATTTAAGGGATAAAAAAATGACAGCAATAAAGCTTCTGTTCAAAAATCTCGGCCCCTAAAGTATTTTATCTTTAGACTTACTTGTGTTGTATTTGCAGTGATGTTGACAAGCTGCGAGCAAAACCCCACCGCCCCAAATGAACCGCCCAAACCCCCCGGCTATCAGGAAGATATTTACTGGCCCAGCCTTGCCGGTAGCCCCTGGCCTATGGAACATCATGACCCACAAAATACTGGGCGAAGTAACATTGTAGGCCCAACCTTTGGTGTCATTGAAAAAATTATTGACGATGTTTTTTCAAATACTGGTATTGTCATTAATGGGGACTCAACTATTTATTTTGCTTGTCAGTACGAACTTAAAGCCTATTCATTCTTCGGTAATCTTAAATGGAAAATTTCATTTGCTTCAGAAACACTTTCAACCCCAATTATAGGAAATGATGGGACTATTTACGCATTATACTCCGACACGATCAAAGCAATAAATCACAATGGTACTATAAAATGGGTGCTTCCAGTACATGCTAAAAATAGTGGAGGCATGAATATTGGGAGAGATGGTACACTGTATTTTTGTGATAGCGAGGAGCACACTCTTTATGCAGTAAGTAAGTACGGGAAACTATTATGGACAATGAATGACGAAAGAATGATGGGCTGGAACTCGCCAACATTCTCTCCGGATGGTAATACGATATATTTACCTGGCAATCAAATATCTGTCGTCGCTATCGATATTGAGAACAAAAAAGTTAAATGGGAATTTGGTTCAATAATTAGTGGCTCGGATTTCCTTGTTGATTCAGACGGAAATATATATTTATATACCGATCAATATGTCGATAATGAACATATATTCGGAATATACTCGCTCAATCAAAATGGTTTTATCCGATGGTATCATAGAGATATTAAAAATATTAATAGTGCTTTTACGATGGATGTGAATGGAAACTTAATTTATGGGGTTGATACACTTCATTCTTTAAATTATAGCGGAAATCTAAATTGGAGTTTTCCTCTGAATGGATTTGTTGCCGCCAATTCCCTGGTGTGTGATTTTAATTCGAATATTTATGCAATTTCCTCTGAATTATTTTCACAAGGATTCTCATTATTCTGTATTGATAAAGCAGGAATTCTAAAATATTCTATTATTTCTACATTCACCGGGTGGATCACTAATTCTTCTCCGGCAATAGCATTTAATAGACTAATCATACCCACTGAAGAATCAAATATTGCATATATCATAAAATGAAGAAAAAGTAAAATGAAAAAAATAAAAAATAATTAAGATAATTTTACCCAAAGTCTTGCTTGGCCAGTCGACGTCGAGATTTTTATAATCATTCAAGGTTTGAATGCCGGCGAAAGTGTAGGATTCAGAATGGTTGCTCAAGGGGCAGTATGGAAAAGTTTAGGTCTTTGGGAGTTTCAATTAACTAATGAATATCATGATGTTTATTATCCAGGCGAATGTTTGATCACTGGCAATACGATCGGTAATTGGGCTTACGGCAATAATATTGCCGGTGGAAATTCCTTTAATCAACATACTATTGGTTATTCATTGTATCGTTTAGAAGTTTATAATAACTATTGTGAATTTTTCCCAACCGTTTATTATTTTGATTACAGAGATTGTGATTATCCATTACGCACTAGGCCTGATGGGACACCCTCACCTAATAGTAATAGCACAGGAGGAAATGACATTTGGATATTATACGATGCCCCCACTACTACCTGTTCTCTCAGTATAGATGGTGCATTAACATAGCAATTGTTAAATAATAATGCTTATTCTAGTTATTGGGATATCAAAAACAAAAGTACACATTCGCCTTATACCAATTATTTCCCAAGCTACTGGCAAAATTGCCTTGCTCTAATTCCGTCATCGGGTAATCACCCCCATCTTGTTTGGGGACCTCATCCTACTTTTAATACTACCCAATACAGAATTTACAGAGCAGTTAGTAACTACCCCAGAAATCCTCAAGTTCTGAATTATTCCTTGATCACAACCGTAAGCTCTTCAACCTTTGATTATGTAGATTATGCTGTTCTAATTATTCCAGGCTATCAATATGCTTATTATTATGTAGTTGGATGGGATGGAACTGTTCAATCGGATAAAACAAACTATGTAAGTACACAAGCAGTATTTTATAAACAATCAGCTGAGATACCTAACGAATTTAGTATATCCCAAAATTACCCCAACCCATTCAACCCAAGCACAAGCATCAGCTATTCAATTCCGGAAAATGCTTTTGTTACATTGAAGATTTATGATGTGCTTGGAAATGAAGTTGAGGCGTTAATAAACGAGCAGAAAGAGCCGGGTAATTATCAAATAGATTTTAATGCAAGCGAACTTTCCAGTGGAATATATTATTATGCATTGACAGCAGGTAACTTTATAAGCACGAAAAAGATGTCGCTGATTAAATAACGCCTTCATTTATACAGAAGTTCGTCGCCAGAAAAACCTCCAGGGTTTAGGAAAACTCTGGAGGTTTTTTATCGGAAGTCATCAAAGGTGTGCTAATTCTCCTTCCCAACCGCGGAATTTATCTTAACTGTGTCCTTTTTTATCTTATCCGTACTCTAATATTCGTTTTTTGTACGGTTTAGTACTTTCTGGGTGTCAAAGATGTTATCAAATCTAAATAATTTAATAAATTATATGAATAATAATATGAAATATCTAAATAATATTATCTATTATCTAAATATTATTAAGAATTATTAAAATAATAAATAGTATTATTTATATAAATCTATATATTACTTGAATAATAATATATTTAACTTATATATTATTTATTATTATTTGTATAATAGAATAAAATATTTGAGTAATAATTAGAATTACTTAAGTATTTTTTATTATACTTCAAATAAAATATTAAATAATTTAGATAATACTTAATATTATCTGCCAGTATTTATAAATTGTGTGCGTTAATACTAAACTAATGAGGATTTTTTATGCCAAAGCAGGACTATATACCAAAATTAAAGCCCAAACTTTTCACGTGGGTTAAATCTTTTCTGACAAACTTTCCCACGCTTGCCCCCGGGCTTGGAATTTCTGCCCCCTCCGTTACCGATTTAACAAACCGTCTTAACGATTACCTGACCGCTTACACCGAAATGATAAGTCTGCGTGCAACCTACCACGCCAAAGTCGCCGAAGTGAAATTGAAACGCAAGCACGCCATCTCCGAAGTGGGTGGGGTAAGGTCAATTGTGAAAATTATGAAGGCGAGCAGTGCCTACACCCTTGCAGTAGGAGAAAGTTTACAAGTCGAGCTTGATGCGCCTGTGCCGGATAGGAACAATATGCAGCCGCGCTTTAAGGCAGAGGTGGATGCAAATAGGATTGTAAAATTATTTTATAAGAAAGGAATTGCCAGCGGAGTGAAT
The DNA here is from genome assembly GCA_016709155.1 of Ignavibacteriales bacterium. Classification (NCBI taxonomy): domain Bacteria; kingdom Pseudomonadati; phylum Ignavibacteriota; class Ignavibacteria; order Ignavibacteriales; species Ignavibacteriales bacterium. The sequence continues at coordinate 922,757 of JADJEI010000013.1, forward strand.
GCGTATTGCCGACGCGAAGGCGAAAAAGATTTTATTTTTATCGGGACCGATAGTATAAGTCCTATGCTTGATCCCCGCCCCAACCTAACCGATCAGCCTGAGGAAAGAGAGTATTATTTAATTTATGTAATTGACGATGTCCAGGTTGGAAAGAAATCGCCCATCCTAAAGGTTACGGTTGACAAGAAGGGGTAGTATTTTTTGAATTCATTAATTTTAATTAGAAACCTTCGAGGGTTAGGAAAACCTCGAAGGTTTGTTTAGTGAATATAAATTACTCATTCAACTTGTTTGTTCATTTTCCTCGAAAGAATATTTGCAAGAATAAACCCCATCCCTGAAAATGTGAACAAAGAGAACGGCACCCAGTATTCTTTTGTTGTATTATCTTCAAGCATCAATCCAAAGCCTAAACCAAGCCCGAAGAATAGGATCACAATACCTATCTTCATCATTACATAAGGGTCTTTCTTTTCGCGGAAATATTCCCTCACATCCTCGGCTGATAAACCTTTGTCAATCAATGCTTGCTTTTCTTTAGAACGAAGATAAAATACAGTGACCAAAACCAATCCAGTTACCACTGCAAATACAATCGGTATAAAAACCGCAATTACTTCTTCTCTCATTTTATTGCTCCTTATTTTAAGTTAAATAAATTTTTATTTCTTCTGATAGATAAGACAAAGGATAAAGCAAACAGGTTACAAATTATTTTTTTACTCGTTCTTTAGTTAAGGGCTAAAGTCACTTCTGGTAAACCTTCTTTCCTTCCTATCAAGGAAAGAAGATTGTATATTTGTCGTTGTAACCGGTCATAGTTTCTATAAGTCTAATAGGAAAATGAAAAACATCACCGACATCGAAGTAATAGAATCCGTCCTTAAAGGAAATCAAAACGACTTTGCTTTATTGATAGATAGATATAAAAACAAAGCCTTCTCAATGCTGAAAAGAATGCTGCGTAACGATTCTGATGCTGAAGAGGTTTTGCAGGATTGTTTTTTGAAAGCATACAAGGCGTTAAATAATTTCAATGGTGATGCAAAATTTTCAACCTGGTTTTACAGGATAGTTTATAACACAGCGTTGACAAAACTATCTTCAAAGAAAAGAAAAATAGAATCAGAGATGACTTCGATAGATGAGCATTATGATATAGCGGATAACAGTATAAATATTTCAGAACAGTTCAGTGATTCAACCGAACTGATAAACAAAATGATTGAGAAACTTCCACCATCCTATTCAACAGTGATAAATTTATTTTATATGGAAGAAATGAGCTGTGAAGAAATAAGCAAAGTGATGAATACTTCTGTGTCAAATGTAAAAGTAATGCTGCACCGTTCAAGAAGCGCTCTTAAGGATATCATCATAAAAAAGAATTTAATACCGGAGTTGTTGTAATGAAAGTAACAGAAGAAATATTGAACAAATATATTGACGGCGAACTAGAACCGGAAGTATTGGAAGAGTTGAATGAACAACTCGTAAAATCAAAAGAAGACTTGGAAAGATTACGCGCTCTACAAGCACTTCATAGAAGTCTTTCAAAAATAAAACCTGAAGAAACGCCAGCGGATTTTACACGTGCCGTAATGTTCAGGATAAATAAAAAGAGTAAGACGGGCAATGAACAGAAGTTTTTTATAGGAATTATATCGTCCGTATTCGTTTCGTTTTCGATAGCAATAGCGGGCTATGTTTTATACTTGATTGCATCCACTTCAACTACAACAAATCAAATGGGGGAGGCGTTTACGATTGTTAAATCTTACACTCAAATTGTTACCAATCCCCTGGAGAAATTATTCAGTGGAATTAATATGACAATAATAGGTTCAATACTTTCTATGACAATACTCGGAAGTGCATATTATTTCTTCGAGACTTTTAAGAGAATTAAAAATAATATCACTTCTTAAAAAACCGAATATTATTTCAACTCAGTGGTTGTTTATGTCCGTTAGTTATCGAATATCAGCGTTATTACTTGTAACTGCCTCTCTTCTTTTTCAGAGAGATTGATTCCGCCCTCCTAAATTTACTTTCCTGTTTCGTATATTTGAAATAAAAAAAGGAAACTAAAATGTTGGTAACAACCACACCATCAGTCGAAGGTAAAAGAGTAAAAAAATATTTAGGACTCGTTAGCGGCGAAGCGATAATGGGTGCAAACATATTTAAGGATTTTTTTGCCGGCATACGTGATATCGTGGGGGGTAGGTCAGTCGCTTATGAAAAAGAATTAAGAAAAGCCAAAGAACTCGCAATCGAAGAAATGATACAAGCATCTGTAGCACTCGGCGGCAATGCAGTAATTGGCGTTGATCTTGATTATGAAACAATAGGCGGGGGCAGCGGAAATATGTTAATGGTCAGCGCATCCGGCACTGCCGTAGAGATAGAAGAATAAGATGAGCGAAATCAAATCGGGTTACGCTGCGATTGTTGGGTTACCCAATGTTGGTAAATCTACATTACTTAATGCGATGCTTGGACAGAAAATATCTATCACAAGCAATAAGCCTCAAACCACACGCAAAAGAATCTTGGGAATCTTGAATGAGGAGAATTATCAAATAATATTTTTAGACACACCGGGAATATTAAAGCCGGGTTACCTGCTTCAAGAAAAGATGATGAAGTTTGTTGAATTATCTTTTCATGATGCTGATGTTCTTATAATTATTATTGATGTGTCAGATGCTGAAAATGGAAAACACACGCTTGAAAATGAATTAATAAATCAATACTTGATTAAGAAAAAAAAACCGGCAATTCTAGTTCTTAATAAAGTCGATTTGTCATCTGAGGGAAAAATAAAGCAATTAATAAAACAATATGAAGGATTGAATTTATTCGAACAGATAATTCCTGTATCAGCAACTTTAAGTTTTAATATCCAAAAGTTAACTGAGGCAGTGTTAGAATTTATTCCTGTTCATCCAAAATATTTTCCTGAAGATATTATTGCAGACGAGAACGAAAGATTTTTTGTCTCCGAAATAATTCGTGAAAAAATTCTTGAATTATTTCAGGAAGAAATTCCATATAGCTGTGAAGTGCGTGTTGTTGATTATAAAGAAAGAGATGAGACAAAAGATTTTATCGAAGCAGAAATTATTGTTGAACGTGATACACAAAGAGCAATCATCTTAGGAAAAGGAGGGGCAGCGATTAAAAGACTTGGACTTTCTGCGCGGAAAGAAATCGAACAGTTTGTTCAGAAAGAAGTCTATCTGGATTTACGGGTGAAAGTTAAAAAGAAATGGCGCTCTGATGATCAATCCCTTAAACAATTCGGCTATACTTCCGAAGAGTAATCTAATTCTATGAAAAAGTATTACGGTGAAGGTGCACTTCTTTTGAATACACTTATTTGGGGGGGGACATTTGCTATTGTTAAGAACGCCTTTAACGATGTCTCACCCTTACTCTTTCTTAGCTTACGATTTATAATTGCAACTTTGCTGTTCCTTCCTTTTGTTTATAAGCATTTATTAAAGGTTGATAAAAAAACTATACTCGCTGGAGTTGTACTCGGTGTGTTTTACTTTTCTGGATTTGCAACTCAAACTCTTGGTCTGAATATCACGACTGCAACAAAGTCAGGATTTATTACTGGAACTTTTGTGATCTTTATTCCAATGTTGCAATTAATTATTGAAAGAAGAAAACCTAAATGGTTCAACATCGTTAGCGTGCTTTTAGTCTTGATAGGACTGGTAATGCTAGCAAGTAAAGGTGATAATGCAATAGATTTTATACAGCAGCTTGGTACTGATTTTAACTTTGGTGATATACTTACTTTACTTTGTGCAATTCTCTTTGCGTTTCAAGTTGTCTATGTTGATATATTTACAAAACGGTATTATTATCTGCCAATGGTTTTTGTGCAGTTACTCATTACAGGCTTAGGCGGGTTGGTGTTCTCATTTATTTTTTCTATTTCGGAATTAGAGGCTTTCAGATTTGATTTGAATTCAAGTGTGATTGCATCTTTAATTTATACTGCAATATTTGCATCAATCATTGCAACAATTATTCAGCTTAAATTTCAAAAAATAGTTTCGCCGACGAAAGCAGGGATCATATTCTCAATCGAGCCGATATTTGCTGCCGTATTTGCTTTCTTTTTACTCAGTGAAAAAATATCTAATTTTGGCTTAATTGGATGTGCAATAATTTTCATTGGATTAGTTCTGTCGGAATTTTTTGAAAACAAGTTTAAAGATGAATAGCAGAGCAATAATAACTGTATCAGGTGTAGTTCAGGGGGTGGGCTTTAGATATTTTGTTTATCGGACTGCGATTGCACTTAAATTAAAAGGCTTCACAAAAAATTTATACACCGGACAAGTTCTGACTGTGGTTGAAGGTGAAGATATATTTGTTAAAGAAATGATAAATAAAATAAAGATAGGACCTCCTCACGCTTCAGTAAAAAACTGCAATGTAAGCTGGGAGGCATTTAAAAATGAATTTGAAAGTTTTGAAATACAATCATGAAAAATAATTATAGAACAGGAATTGGCTTCGATGTTCATCAATTTGCAGAAGGCAGAAAATTAATTATTGGAGGCGTGACCATTCCTTATGATAAAGGATTACTTGGGCATTCTGATGCTGATGTATTGTTACATGCTATTGCCGATGCCTTATTAGGTGCAGCTTCACTTGGTGATATTGGTCAGCATTTTCCTGATACAGATTCAACATTCAAAAATGCTGATAGCAAAAATCTTTTGCATCAAGTTGTTAAACTTATCCATGAGAATAATTATAAAATTGAAAATGTTGATTCAATCCTTACACTGCAAAAACCAAAAGTTGCTCCTTTCATCCCTGAAATGAAGACAGTAATTTCCTCCATCCTTAATATTGAAGAGAGTAGAGTCTCTATTAAAGCAACAACTACAGAGCATTTAGGTTTTGTTGGGAGAGAAGAAGGCGCTGCAGCTTTTGCCACAGTTTTGATTTATAAAAAGTAAATATGTTCGAAGATATTTTAAGCAGTATTTCAGATTTCAGTCCACTCTGGATATATTTATCATTATTATTCTTTTCATACATTGAAAACATATTTCCACCCTCTCCAAGCGATTTAGTCGTTGTTGTAGGTGGTTCGTTAGTAGGTGCGGGAGCGATAAGCTTTGTCCCGACGCTTCTCATTACAAGTTTTGGGAGCATCGCCGGCTTTATGACTTTGTATTTTCTCGGCTCACAACTTGATAGAAAAGTAATCAGCTCAGGAAAGTTAAAATTCATTTCGCTCGAGGCATTACAAAAAGCAGAGACATGGTTTAATAAATACGGCTACCGGGTAATTTTAATTAATAGATTTTTGCCGGGCACACGTTCTGTTATTTCGTTTTTCGCCGGTGTGAGTGAACTAAAAATAAAAAGAACTTTAATACTTGCCGCTGTCAGTGCAATCGCATGGAATTTTATAATTATTTATTTGGGGATTTTATTCGGTGATAACATTTCGACGGTTGATAAATATCTTTCTATGTACAGCAATATTATCTTAATTATTTCGGGAGTACTCGTTATAGTTTTTACAGTTCAATATTTTATTAAAAAGAAAAAGAAGAAATGAATGAAATTATTTTTGTTTAAAAAATCAGAACTCAATCAAGATAAAAAAAAACAGCGAAACAAAAATCGAAAGTTGTTAATATTAAGCGGAGCGATGCTTGGTCTCTCGTTTCCACCCTTTCCGTTTCCATTTCAGTTTTTGATGTTCTTTGCATTGATCCCTTTCTTTTTTGTTATTGAAAGGAAAAAAACTTTGCTTGAACTTAATAAAGCAATGTTTTTAACTGCATTTATTTTTTGTGTGATTGGAGTATATTGGGTTGGAAGCTGGCAATCAAAAGCCGATCCTTTTTTAATGGCGGGGGGAGGTGCACTTTTATTTTTCTTACCCACATTGTATATGATTATCTCCACGCTGTACTATCTTACCCGAAAATTATTCAAAGAAAAAGCTGCTTTGTTTTTGTTTCCTCTGCTTTGGGTTACTCTCGAACATCTTATGGCAATTACTGAATTTAGTTTTCCCTGGTTGACTCTTGGGCAGGGGCTTTCTTATTTCACTTTGTTTATTCAGATTGCTGATATTGTGGGAGCATTAGGTCTGTCACTGATAGTGTTATATCTGAATATCTTCATCTATAAAAGTATTTTATTATTTAAGGAAGATAGAAAAAGGTCTGCCTATTGGGTTTCGATGGCGGGGGTACTTTTTGGTGCAGTTATTATTTATGGCACTTTAAGAGTAAATACCATAAAACTTGATGGCAAGACAATTCGCGTAGGTGTCATTCAACCAAATATTGACCCATGGGAAAAATGGAAAGTCACTGGATTAAAGCCCATCCTTTCAAACTATTTTGAATTGTCGCAGCGTGCAGTGAATGAAAAAATTGATTTGCTTATTTGGCCCGAAACGGCTTTACCTGTTTATCTTTTGAATGGAGGATATAGTAATCACGTTGATTCGATTTATTCTTTTATTAAAAAAAATAATGTTTACTTGTTAACAGGGATGCCGCATGTTGAATTTTATTTTGATAAAGATAATCACCCCAATGATGCAAAGCAGGGTGCTGAAAGCGATTTTTGGTATCGAACCTACAATTCTGTTTTAATGTTTTCGCCTTACAATAAAAGCATATCCCGATATGGGAAAATGAAGTTAGTCCCTCTTGGTGAGCACACACCGTATGTTGATAAAATTCCGTTCCTCGGTGATATGCTGAAATGGAGCGTGGGTTTATCAGGCTGGAACTTTGGACAAGATACCAGTGTGTTTAAAATGCTGTCAGTAAATAATGGTTCGCCAGCCCAATCGCCGAGGCTTAATGATACAATTAGTCTTTCAGGCATAGTATGTTTCGAATCCGTGTTCCCGGATTTCGTTGCGGGTTTTGTTAATCGCGGTGCACAATTCATCACTGTTGTTACAAATGATAGCTGGTACGGCAAATCAAGCGGACCATATCAGCATAAAGAAATTGGCGTACTTCGCGCTGTTGAAAACAGAAGGTCTGTTGTGCGATGTGCAAACGGAGGAGTCAGTTGCATAATTAATCCAATTGGAATAACAGAGAAAGAAACTGAATTATTCAAACGGACATATTTAACCGGTGATGTAAAATTAAATTCCGACAAAACTTTTTATACGAAATATCCGTTAATAGTTCCGGTTATCTCTATGGCATTTTCAATGTGGATTATAGGTATTAATATTTTAATATGGATGAAGAAAAAATTTAAATTATAATTTAATCCGTCATTCCCGCGGAATCGGGAATCCAGTCAGTGCAAAAACTGATTTCTGCCTTTGCAGGGATGACGAACAGAGAAAGAAATGATTGACTTACGAAGCGACACAGTAACACGCCCATCCGAAGCAATGCGTAAAGCAATGTACAATGCTGAAGTTGGTGATGATGTTTTTAAAGAAGATCCCACAGTAAATAAGCTTGAGGAATATGCCGCAGAACTTTTAGGTAAAGAAGCCGCATTATTTGTTTCAAGCGGTGTGATGGGAAATCAGCTTTGTTTAAATGTATTGACCAAGCCGGGTGATGAAGTTATCTGTGAAAAAGATTGTCACATTTTTAATTATGAGTCCGGATCACCGGCAAAGCTTAGCGGTATTCAGTTGCATCCGGTTGAAGGTAAAGGAGGAGCTATCACAGCAGAGCAGGTTGAACCTTTGATTCGTCCGGAAAGCGCATATTATATGCCGCGCACACGTGTAATTGAAATTGAGAACACGCACAATCGCGCTGGTGGAACTATAATTCCTATCGAAGCAATTAAGAATTTAAGGCTGCTTGCAAATAAGTATAATTTATTTTTTCATCTTGATGGTGCAAGAATTTGGAACGCATCTGTAGCAACTGGAATTTCAGTAAAACAATATGCTTCACATTTTGATTCTGTTTCGTGCTGTCTTTCGAAAGGATTAGGTGCACCGATTGGTTCTATCATTGCCGGGACAAAAGATTTTATTCGTGAAGCGTATCGAGTCAGAAAATCGTGGGGCGGGGGAATGCGTCAAGTTGGAATTCTTGCGGCTGCGGGTTTGTATGCTTTGCAAAATAATATTGAAAGATTAAAAGAAGATCACGAGAAAGCAAAATTATTTGCGAGTGCTATTTCTCAAAATTCTAGTCTCGAAATAGACTTATCTGCAGTTCAGACAAACATCGTTATCTTCAAGCCAAAAAAAATATCTGTTGAGTTGGCAGTTGAAAAATGTAAGCATAAGGGACTATTACTTTCGGTTGGGAAAATAGACTCATTGAGGGCAATTACTCATCTGGATGTTTCAAAAACAGATATTAATAAAGCGATTGAAATCTTAAAAAGAGTTTTCATTTAATTTATTTCTCAGCTTATATTACAAAAAAGTTTTCCGGAAAATAATTTCTAACTCCATACTTTTTTAATGATAGAAAAAATATTTTATCACAAAATAATTACACGAGTACGATTTCACGAAGTTGATATGCTCGGTGTCTGCAACAATGCCGTTTACATTAACTATTTTGAAACTGCAAGGTTGGAATATATCAAAGCAGCCGGATTGATGCCCGAAAGAGGAATATTTTCTGATGGAAAAATATTTTTTATGGTTCGCAACGAAATAAATTATCGCGATCATGCTCGATACGACGATGAACTCGGAATTTATTCAAGGATATCCTTCATAAAAAATTCGTCTTTCGGGTTTGATCATATTATTAAAAACGAAAAAAATGATAAAATAATTGTTGATGGATCGGGTGTTGTTGTCAGAGTTGATCCTAACTCGAGAAAATCTATTCGCGTTGATGACGAGTTTATTCAAAAAATTAAAACATTCCAGGGTGAAGTGACAATTTTAAAAGGAGGCGGTAATTAATATGCGAAAAATTGTATTTGATATTGAAACCTGTTCACTCCCTTTTCAATCCTTAACTGAAAGTCAAAGAGAATATCTGCTTCACTTTGCCGAAAAGGAAAAGGATGAGGTGATTAAAGCAGAAATGATTAACGAGGCAGTACGATTTACTTCCTTATATCCATTTACAGCTAAAGTTATTTCTATAGGGATTTATGATATTGAGAAAGATAAATCTTTCGTTTACTATGAGTCTAAGGTTGAAGAAGAATGGTTCTCCGAAGATGATCAAATCCACTTTAAGGGTGTTTCCGAAGAGAACATGATCAAATCATTTTGGCGAATTGCAGAATTTGCTGATCAGGTAATTACATTTAACGGTCGAAATTTTGACGTACCATTTCTGATGCTTCGCTCGGCATTACTTCAAATTAAACCTTCAAAAAATTATCTGAAAAATAGATTTGACATTTCAAGACACATAGATTTATTGGAGCAGTTTACATTCTTTGGAGTTACAAGAAAATTCAATCTTGATTTTTATTGTCAGAGTTTTGGAATTGATTCACCAAAATCAAAAGATATTACAGGAATGGAAGTTAAATCTTTATACGAAGCAGGAAGAATTAAAGAGATAGCTATTTATTGCAGTAAAGATGTTAGTGCAACATTTCAGTTGTATAAAATATGGAATGAATATCTTAATTCTTAAATAAATAATTTTTTTGTCATATTAAGTAAACAGGGATTTATTGAATGAACAACTCTAAACATATTTTATTCATCATTCTACTTTTTACATCTTTCCCGTTCATAGGAGGGTGCCAGGAAAAGACTGAACAACCCGCTGATACAAACAAAACATTTGGAAGGGCAGATGTTAAAACTGAAAATATTGACGGGATTGAAGTGAAAACCATTTATTATGATGATAAATCTAGATCAGAAACTCAATATCAAAATGGTGTTAGAAATGGCTGGACAAAAACTATTGATGGCAATGGAAACATTACTTCCGAAGGAAATTATTTAAACGGTAAAATGGAAGGTGAATTTCTGTCTTTCTATCCTGATGGAAAAATAATGTTGAAAGCCAATTATAAAAATGGATTGCTTGACGGAATTTCGTACTATTATTTCCCTGATGGTAAAGTTCAAAAAGAAAGTAAGTACGAACGAAATAAAATTATTTTTATCAGAGAATATGATCAGAACGGCAAATTGCTTTATGAAGATAAATTCTAATGAATTAATATGGACATATAATGATTGAAAAAAATGTAAATCTCCAACTCGTTTCAGAACATGGTTTAACTGAAGAAGAATATAACAAAATACTCAAGATATTAAAACGCGTCCCCACCTATACCGAACTGGGGATATTCAGTGTAATGTGGAGTGAGCATTGCAGTTATAAAAATTCAATAGCACTTTTAAAAACATTACCGAGAGAAGGGAAAAAACTATTAGTTGGCGCGGGTGAGGAAAACGCAGGGCTTGTTGATATCGGAGACAATCTTGCTGTTGCATTTAAAATCGAAAGTCATAACCATCCTTCGGCAGTCGAGCCATACCAGGGCGCAGCTACAGGGGTTGGGGGAATTATGCGAGATATTTTTACCATGGGTGCGCGTCCGATTGCTTCATTAAATTCACTTCGATTCGGTTCGTTGAATGATGCACGCACAAGATTTTTATTTGATGGTGTTGTCCGTGGGATTGGTGACTATGGAAATAGTTTTGGTGTTCCAACTGTCGCAGGCGAGGTTTATTTTGATGAATGTTATCAGGACAATCCATTAGTCAATGCAATGGCTGTCGGAATTGTAAATAAAAATCTCGTCGCAAGCGCTGTGGCAAAGGGGGCAGGTAACCCAATAATGATTGTAGGATCTTCTACCGGCAGAGATGGAATACACGGTGCTACTTTTGCATCAGAAGAAATATCTGAAAAATCTGAAGCAAAAAGACCCTCGGTTCAAGTTGGTGATCCATTTACTGAAAAACTTTTACTCGAAGCAACCCTTGAAATAATTAAAAATGGCTGGCTCATCGGCATTCAGGATATGGGGGCAGCAGGTATTTCATGCTCTACAAGTGAAATGAGTGCAAAAGGAAATTCCGGAATGAAAATTAATCTCGACAGTGTTCCTTTGCGGGAACAAGGGATGACGGCATACGAAATCATGCTTTCTGAAAGCCAGGAGAGAATGCTTTGCTGTGTTAAAAAAGGTTATGAAGAAAAAGTTAAAGAAGTTTTTACTAAATGGGATTTGAATTGTGAAATCATTGGTGAAGTTACTGATCAAGGCTTATTAGAAATTGACTATCAAGGAGAGAAAAAAACTTCAATGCCGGCTTTCGATTTGGTACTTGGCGGCGGTGCCCCGGTTTATTTTCGTGAAAGTATAGAGCCGAAGTACATTCATGAATTACGTAAATTCAATTTTAAATCTCTACCGGAACCAAAATCAATTGAAGAAATATTTGAAAAAATATTCTCATCACCGAATATTGTTTCTAAAAAATGGGTTTATGAACAATACGATTCGATGGTTCGGACAAACACTATTGTCGGTCCTGGTTGCGATGCTGCCGTCGTTTTTATTAAAGGTACGAAGAAGGCACTTGCCATGAAAACAGATTGCAACGGAAGATATGTTTACTTGAATCCGCATGAAGGCACAAAGTTGGCGGTTGCTGAAGCAGCAAGAAATATTGTCTGTTCTGGTGGGAAACCACTTGCGATTACAAACTGTTTAAATTTTGGAAATCCATATAAGCCTGAAATGTACTGGCAATTTAAAGAAGCAATTGCCGGAATGGGCGAAGCCTGCAGATATTTCGACACACCTGTTACAGGCGGTAATGTTAGTTTCTACAATGAGTCTCAAAACGCTGCTGTGTATCCCACGCCCACTATTGGAATGGTAGGTCTAATTGAAGATCTTAAAAATGTTACCACATCCTATTTCAAAAATGAAAATGATCTTATCTATCTTTTAGGCGAGGATTTCGAGGAAATTGGAGGAAGCGAATATCTGAAAATTATTCATGGAAAAGTTGCCGGTGATTGTCCTAAAATTAATCTTGCCACAGAAAGTATTCTTCAAAATACCGTGTTAGAATTAATTGAAGCAAAATTAATAAACTCAGCTCATGATATTTCGGAAGGCGGTATCGCTTGTGCACTGGCTGAATGTTGTATAATTAATCGAGAGAAAATGATTGGCGCTGAAGTGAATATACCAATAAAAAGCAGGGTTGACTTTTCTCTATTCTCGGAAAGTCAATCTCGGGTTTTAATAAGTATTGATATAAAAAATCAGAATTCAGCAGAAGATATCTTGAATAAGGCTAAGCAGCCATTTATATTAATTGGTAAAACAGGCAGTAACGTTTTAATAATCAATAAAAAAATAAGAATTAGTTTAGCAAACCTTGCAGATATTTATTTTAATACGATATCCAGAATTATGAATGAATAAAAAAGCATTACTAAAAAAAATAAAATCATTTGAAGTTTATGAACTTTTCAGAAAAGTAAGATTTTTATTTAATGTTAAGCCGGACTATAACAAAGTAAAGATATTCATTCTGCATTATTTTGGTGGTCTATATAAACGAATTGACACCCACCATGTTTTTTTATTTGCGGGAGGATTGGCTTTTTCATTATTCGTTTGTATTGTTCCGTTTACTCTGATAATCTTTTGGATACTTGGAAATTTTTTAGACTCTGCCGAAGTCGAACTGCAGCTTAACTCGTTAATTCACACAGTCATTCCCTACGAAACATATTCTAATTTTGTTCAGGATATTATTTTCAAAAGAATTTATGAAGTGATTGAATATAAAAATATTGCGGGCGTTGTCGGTTTTACCGGATTATTTTTTGCAGCAAGCGGGTTCTTTAGCAGTGTAAGAACTATTCTTAATAAAGTTTATGGCACCGATGAAGACGTAAGTTTGGTCTTGGGTAAAATTAGAGATTTCGCTTTGATTATTCTGGCTTTGGTTGTGCTGCTTGTTTCTACTTTCATTATCCCCGCCCTGGATATACTCCGAAATCTTTCCCAAACAATTCCGCTTTTTCACTTTTTTCAATTAGGAATTTTTCAGAAAATATTCACCACCCTTTTCTCACTAACGATTCTTTATTTTATTTTTTCAGTAATGTACTCGGTAGTTCCTACTGTAAAGATTAAGAAACGAGCAGTACTTGTTGGAGCAATGTGGGCAGCGCTTCTTTGGGAAACTGCTAAACAGGCATTCGGTTACTATTTATTTAATTTAGCTTCCTGGGGTAAAATCTATGGTACTTATACCTTAGTAGTTGTTGTGGCTTTTTGGATTTACTACTCCTCAATAGTTTTTATTATTGGTGCAGAAATAGGTATGCTGTATCATGAGCGTTTAATTGGAAAATTATCTTTGGATGAGAAATTGTAATCAATTTTTATTAATCGGTAAAATTATCTCTTGCTTTTGTTTAATTCTCTTTCTAAATTTCCTACGCCAATACAGAAAGGAAAATTTTTTAGTTTGAAAAGGATGTACTGGGAGTCATTCTTAATGAATATAAATAATTCTAAAATAATGAGGTAAGTATGAAAAATTATTTGAGGGTTACTATTGTTTTTTGTTCGATTGTTGTATCAATTTTTAGTCTTAGTTGTTACAAGGCGCCGGTAGAAATATCTTACAATATTGATGTTTGTGCCGAATGCGGTATGCTTATTAGTGATCAGCATTTCGGTGCTGAAATAGTTTTACGCAACGGCAAATATCTAAAATTTGATACAATTGACTGTTTAATAAAAACTGTACTTGATAAGGATGTTAAAGTTAAACAGATCAACTCAAGATGGGTTGTGGATTACTCCAGACCATCTAATTTTATTTACCTGCCAAATGCAATTTTTTATAAGGGCGATAAAATAAAAAGCCCATCGGGTAATAACATTATTGCTGTTGAGGAGAAGGAAGTTGCTGAAAGAATCCAATCTAAACATGGCGGGAAGATACTTTCTTTTAGAGATGTAATAGATTTTATTAAAAAAAATCAGTTAGCCGCCAGCCTTTAATTTCCATTATAGTTTTATTTGTTTATTGGGTTATTTAGTGCTAATTTTAATCAGATAATTTAATCTGATTATTATGACAGTAATATTTTCTAAAAAATGTGAATATGGAATCCAGGCGATTCTCTACTTAGCAGCGCACAATGGCAAAGGACTGATAGTCTCAGATGAGATTGCAAACAATCTTAATATCCCCAAAGAATTTGTTTCCAAAATTTTACAAAGCCTGACCGAAAGCGGTATTATCAATTCCAAAAAAGGAAGGGTTGGCGGTTTTACGCTCGGGAAAAACCCTGACCAAATTACTCTCTTGGATATCGTTGAAGCTATTGACGGGCTTGAAGTATTTAATAGTTGTGTGCTTGGATTTCCTGAATGTTCTCCCGAAAAACCTTGTCCCCTCCATGATAAATGGGGTAAGCTTAGAACCCAAGCCTATAATATGCTGGCGGATGAAACTATTGATGCCTTCAGGCAAAAGACTTTGGATAAAATTTCTAAAAAGTAATACGAAATAATATTTCCTCCATTAGAAAAGATGGATATGACCGGCAAGAAAAAAATATTAAAAAATTCTGCAAATAAAATTCAGCACTACAGATTTTTTATCCAGTCAACATTCGCAATTCTATGTATATGGATAGGAATTGAGTTTTATCTTTTTGCAACTTATTTAGAAAGCGGGGGGCATGCTCAATTTTACCAGAGACCTGCCGGTGTTGATGGTTTTCTGCCGATTAGTTCGTTCATGAGTTTCTATATTTTCCTCACTACCGGTATCATCCATCAAGCTCACCCTGCCGGTTTATTTATTTTCCTCTCCATTATTTTAATGTCAATAATATTCGGTAAGTCTTTTTGCAGTTGGATGTGTCCGATTGGTTTTATTTCAGAATTGATAGGAGATTTTGGTGAAAAGATATTCAAGCGAAAGCTACGGCTGCCAAAAATATTAGATTATCCTTTGAGGAGTGTCAAATATCTTTTGCTGGCTTTTTTATTTTATGCAGTTTTGTTTCTTATGACAGACCTTGCTGTAAATGCATTCCTCGATAGCCCATACAATCTTGTCGCCGATTTAAAGATGTACTATTTCTTTGCTGATATTTCCCGCTTCACCATTATTGTTCTTTCGGTGCTTTTCATCTTTTCAATTTTTATCAGAAATTTTTGGTGCAGATATTTATGTCCCTACGGTGCGCTGCTCGGAATATTTTCTCTTCTCAGTCCACACAAAATAAAACGCGAGGCTAAAAGTTGTATTGATTGCGGCTTATGTTCTAAAGCTTGTCCTTCTATGATTAGAGTTGATAAAGTTAAAACTGTTTTTTCTGATGAATGCACCACCTGCCTTAGCTGTGTTGATGCTTGTCCGGTTGCTGATACTCTCCAACTGAAAAATATTTTTTACAAAGAGAAAAAAATCAGCGGGAGGGCAGTTGCTATCGGTGTTGTTTCAATTTTTCTTTTAGTTACAGGGGCAGGGATGATTTCCGGCAACTGGCAAAACTCAATTTCGAAAGATGAATATTTAATCCACTATAAGGAGATGAATAGTTACGGCCATCCGACAGGGACTAATGCAATTAAAAAATTTAATGAATCCCATCAGCAAAAAATTATCGGGAAGGATGATGATTCATCAAAAGTGGTTCTTCGTTCTGAAATAAAATAAATGGGGAGTTTTGGCTTACTGCTAAATAATTGTTGCATGTAAGTTGTGAGAATAATTCATTATTCAAATTCTACATAAAAAGGAGAGGTAGATATGAAAAGTATAATATCAATTCTGTTTTTTCTTTCAATTTCAATTTCCAACTTTGCGGCTACTTGTATTGAATGCCACAGGCAAATTACACCTAACATCGTAACTGACTGGCAGCTCAGCAAGCATTCTGCAAACGATGTTGATTGCTCGGTGTGTCATGGTGATCAACATACAAATGCAAATGACTTTAAGAATGCACTTATCCCCACCCCTGAAACATGCAAGCTTTGCCACGAAACTCAGGTTGAGCAATTCAGTAAAGGTAAACATGCAATGGCTTGGGCTTCGCTTAAGGCTATGCCGACTTTCCACATGCAGCCAATGGCGATGACTGAAGGTATGAAGGGCTGCGGCGGTTGTCATAAGATCGGTTTAAAATCAGAAGAAGAAATCAAGCAGCTTAAAAGTGAAGGTTCCGGTTTTGGTCTTGCGTCCTGCGACGCCTGCCATACCCGTCACACATTTTCTGTTGTTGAGGCTAAACAGCCGCAGGCATGTCAAACCTGCCACATGGGTTTTGACCACCCCCAATGGGAAATGTATTCAAGTTCAAAACATGGTGTTCGTAGTTCGTTAAAGCAAATGGATCTTCTTCCTGAATCTTCTTCTGCACCCACCTGTCAAACTTGTCACATGCAAGAGGGCAATCACGAAGTCCGTACTGCCTGGGGATTTCTCGCTGTCCGTCTGCCAATGCCTGAAGATAAGCAATGGACTGAGGACCGCGTAACTATATTACAAGGGCTGGGGGTTCTCGATCCTCAAGGCAACCCCACCGGAAGGCTTGATGTTGTTAAAGCTGCTGATGTTGCTCGCCTTACTCAGGAAGCCTGGCAAACCGAGCGCGATAAGATGATCAAAACTTGCGGTAACTGTCACTCCGAGAATTTTGCAAAGGGTGAACTTGAAAAAGGCGACAACATGATCAAAGAAGCTGATCACCTGATGGCGCAGGGTATAAAAATTATTGCCGGGCTTTATCAGGATGGTATTATTCCTAAGCCTGAAGCTTATGCTTATAATTTCCCCGACTTGCTCACTTTCCATGACGCACCGACGGTTATTGAGCAAAAACTTTTTTGTGATGTTCCTTGAGCACAGGATGAGAACTTTTCAGGGAACTTTTCACGCGAGCCCTGACTACGCTCTCTGGTACGGCTGGAGTGAAATGCAGCAGGATTTAACTGAGATTAAAGAAATGGCTATGCAGATGAGAAAAGATTTTAAGCAGTAAAAGTTTTTAGCTCCCCCCTCATAGTTGATGAATAAAAAAAACCTCCGGAGTTTTTAAGCTCCGGAGGTTTTTTAAATAATTATTATCAACAAACAATAAATGAACCCCATTAAATATTTTTACGGTACTGCGATAGTTGCTACATCAGATTCTAATCCAACTTCTACATCACCGATAACATAGACGGCTTTATACTCACGCATCTCTGCACCTGCAGCGAGGTTTTCGCGTGTGTCTATGTAAGGACTTTCGGTGTCAAAAGCTAAAAGTGTCCATTCAGTTTCACCTGCACGGCGGGTGTATATCTTCACTCCATCAGCAATACTTTTTTGAAATGAAATTCTAACATGCTGATTTGGCATAAGGAACAACTTCAATATTGGTTTCATTGTGTCTTTATCAACAAATGAATCAACACCTTCAATGCCAAGATCCTGACCGATTGCTATAGTGTAATTCGGGTTTGCCTTCATCTGCCTTCCTTGAGCTCTGATTAGGTCATTTGCAATTTTTCGTTTTGCTCTTGTATCGGCGTACAGACTTTCCATATTTGCTTCGGCAGCAACCTGGGTGGAGTATGCAGTGCGGCAGGCACCCACCTTTGTGTTGGCTTCAGTTACCTGAGCCGGTGTGATGGCAAGCGCAACATTGTGCAGCGGCAGCTTGGTCAAATAATTTTCGTGAAATGTGTCCTGTTCATCAACAGGGCGGGGGATGAAATCCTTTTTCATAAAAGGTCCTTTCTGAAAAAATTTTAAATTTGTTATTTATTAAAAGGAACCCTGCTTAATCCACGTTTATTCTCTTTTAAGCTATAAGAGTTCCAACTCAAACACCGGTTTCGGAATACCCAACTATTGTGCCATATTGATATTTGTTCTTTATTCTAAAAAAATAAAGAAAAGCACTTGGATGTGAGTTGCCGACGGTTAAAAATTACATGCTGAAGATAAAAATTACCTGCCCAACGGTGGAAAGGTTGGCGCCAACGCTATGACGGGGGGTGGCAACGCGCCCGGGTTTGTAAGCCCCGCTGTACGGTTGACGGCAACCGTGAGACGGCGCAGACCAACCGTCGCGCAGATGCCTTCCCCGTGTGACGGGTGCCCACCGACAAGACGGCGTTGCAGGCAACCGTGACATGGGCGGCTTCCCCCGTGGGACGGTTGGTCCTCACTTTCCGACGGTTATCGCCAACCATCCAAAAGTTAGTGGCAACCGTAGCACGGTTGGTAAAAAGCTTCGATTTTAGAGTATTTTCAACGGTTATTGGACATTAATTGTTGCGTGGGTGAAGGGAAATTAGGAAGCATTAAAGAAGTTTAACGTTTCGGGGCTTAAAGAAGTGGCGGGTTAGAAGCACGAACTGTCAACCTACCACAACTGTTTATTAGAAGCACAAATGTTTGATTAACCACTTCACCCGCCATTTCTTTTAAGCCCTTGTTATCGGTAGCTCTTCTGTCTGTCCGAAGATGTGTCGTGTCAAGTTTGCACACACTTTGTCCGAAGCGAATTACATTAGAAGCTATGTCCGTCCAATTACGCACAGTGCGTTGACAAAATAAATTAAAACATTGAAGAGTGTATTTTTTTTGCGTTGATTTTTTCATCAGTTGTATCTTTTGTTTACTGTTTCCATATAATCTACCACAACTGCATTCATTTTATTTCGATACCACCGAAAAAAGAAATTAGGAACTTTTGCAGCTTCTTGTCGGCTGATATAAATTTCGTCTTGTACGTCACGAAGTTCGTCTGTGCCAATATATATTTTATTGAGAATTATTTCGTCCAAATATATTGAGATAGCTTTTCGTCTATCAATTGCAGATGAGTGTCCACGAATAAGAGTAATAAAGTGAGTGTAAAATGAGAGTATAGAAAAGTAAATTAAAAAAATAGTCATGCCATTTGAGTTGTAAGAAATAAGAAATATCCAAAGCACGATTGAATAGGAAATAAGAAATCCCGCCAACCATCTACAATAAATAATGCGTAACTCAATATCCCAACTTGTGTTTGAATGTTGCAAAACTGCTACGGAAATATTATGAGGAATCGTTGTTGAAATGTTTGGTGAATACCAATCTATAATTTCATTGCCTTTGTATTCAAGAGAAAATTTTGAAACTTCGAATGGTCTGGCTTCTTTAAGGTTGACTTCCATCGTAAATTAAAAGTGCAGTGTCAAACTCTTCCTTAAATATTGCTCCCTTAGAAGTATTTCCTTTGAAAGTATCTGCGAATATTTGAACTAAAACAGTAAGCAAAAAAGAACAACCGAATAAAGCAAGTTTTATGCTTTCGTCTTTGATAAGAACATAGGCGATAGGGTAAGCAAAAGCAAGAAAGATTAAAAAGTAAGTAACTTTTATTTCACCATTCTTTGCTTTTGTATATGCAACTGTTGATGCTTTTAGCAGCTTAATAAATTCAGGTTCGTTTTGTTTTATCAGAATTTCATTCATTTTCATTGTTGTTTAATTTCCAATCAGGATAAATAGCTTCATTTACTATTTTCTCTGCGATTTCAAAAAGGTAATCGGGAATAGTGACTGAATTTTCCTTTTTTGTTTTTACAATTTCCTCTGCCGTTTTTTTTGCTAAAGATTTTAATGAGGGATGGCCCAGTGAAATTCTTATATGGTCGCCTTTGTGTGATTCTCCATACACTTGAAAAATCTTTTGCTCTATTTCGGTTTGCCAATTATTCATTATAGTTTTACAAATTGGCTTGAGAGTATCGGGATAAGCCTGATAAGCATTCAACAAATTGGTGATAGCCCTTCTTTCAATTGTTCTCCAATTGGCAAAGATGTATTCACTTTTGTCTTCCATAAATAATTTTGATGAAAAGGAATATCCATCAATCCATAATAGAAATCCCTGTTTAATTTAAGCTTTCTGTTTGACAAAAAATTGTTAATGATATTGCTTATAATGATTGTTACAAAATCATGAGTTGTTTCAATAGAAGAATAATATCTTAATGCAGACAAAACCGAGAATAAATATTTTCCTGAATTCCAATCAGGGTCGCTCAACCTTTTTTGAGCGGCTTTTTTTTTCCGCCTCATTTTCTTTTTGATTAAAAGCGGCTACGACAATATCATGTTGAAGCGAAGTGATGTTTTGGTCGCTCAATATTTTATGAGCGGCTTGTTGTTTTTCCGTCTCATTTCCTTTTTGATTAAAAGCGGCTACGACAATATGATGTATTAGCGAAGTAATGTTTGGGTCGCTCAATATTTTATGAGCGGCTTGTTGTTTTTCCGTCTCATTTTCTTTTTGATTAAAAGCGGCTACGACAATATCATGTTGAAGCGAAGTGATGTTTGGGTCGCTCAATATTTTATGAGCGGCTTGTTGTTTTTCCGTCTCATTTTCTTTTTGATTAAAAGCGGCTACGACAATATCATGTTGAAGTGAAGTGATGTTTGGGTCGCTCAATATTTTTTGAGCGGCTTGTAGTTTTTCCGTCTCATTTCCGTTTTGATTAAAAGCGGCTACGACAATAACAGTTTGAAGCGAAGTGATGTTTGGGTCGCTCAATATATTTTGAGCGGCTTGTTGTTTTTCCGTCTCATTTCCTTTTTGATTAAAGGCGGCATTTACAATTATCCCATTGATTGAATAGATGTTTGGGTCGCTCAATATTTTTTGAGCGGCTTGTAGTTTTTCCGTCTCATTTCCTTGTTGATTAAAAGCGGCATTTACAATTATCCCATTGATTGAATAGATGTTTGGGTCGCTCAATATTTTTGAGCAGCTAATTGTTTTTCCGTCTCATTTTCTTTTTGATTAAAAGCGGCTACGACAATATCATGTTGAAGCGAAGTGATGTTTTGGTCGCTCAATATTTTATGAGCGGCTTGTTGTTTTTCCTCTTTGCCCGCTTTTTTGAAATAGTTTAACCATGCTAAATTGGGATAAACTTTCTTGTCATAGAGCTTATCTAAATATCCTACTATTTGAACGGGAGTTAAATTGATATCCTCATCAGTTAAATGATTAAGATATGACGGATATAAGTTGCCTTTTTCAAATAATATATTTATCAACAATAGTTTCTCCTGACCATCAGCAAATATTTGATTCTGGTATTGCATCATAGCAGCTAAAAAAATGATGAGAAATTATCATAGCTTGGTGCATAGTTGTCAATTACAATATTCAGAAATTGTTTCAATAATAAATCATCATATTTTTTTGTGACAGGGTTATAAAATTCCAGCCATCCGTCTAAAATCACTCCGGCTAATCCTTCTTCGGCTAATTTATCGTGGTTGAATTGAACAAAATCTATTTGTTGAAGTTTTTTGTTTCTTAATGATGTATTCCTTCCTTTGTTTATATAACTTTTTACCCGTTCAAGAATAGTTGAGCGAGCATTCCAACTCGTAAAGGCGTTACTTACTTTATCATTTTCATTATAGGTATCCGCAATTTTCAGAAATGTATCAAAGTCAATAAATATTTTGTGGTTGGTGTAAATGCAAGCCCAGTTGTGCAATGCTTTTGCCATTCCGGGATATACGGCATTTATTTTTTTCAAATCACTTTTCACAATGCTTTTAAAAGCCAAGCCGGGTTCAGAGAAATCAATTTCCATAGGGTCAAATTTTTCATTGCTCACTCGTGCAATTACAAACAACAAGAGGAATAGACTCGTATTATAATACTCCTGCTTCTTTGTAACTTTTTCTTTGGCATCTTTCCATTCTGTGTGAAGCTCCATGATTTCAGCAATAATTTTTTCGTTTTCGGTTGATTGGAGATGAAATACATTTAATGGATCAGGTAGGTTATTAATATATTCCTTCCCCGAAGTTTCCCTGTCACCAATAATAACTCTGATGTTGTTTATGGCTTGTGTTTTAAGTAAAAACTCTTTTGCTTTTTCCTTTAGATTATCTGTAAGACGATACCAGTCTTCAATTATTACTAAATAATTTCTAAAACGGTCCTCTTGTATTTGTATCAATCCATTATCCGTAAAGTTTTCAAACCCCCTGTCTTTTACCCAAATAAATTTAAAAGATTCGTTGCATAGTTCAACTGCCAATCGTCTAAGCAAGGTAGATTTACCACAGCCACCAAAACCATGCACTACTGCTACAACTTTGTATGTTCTTGGTTTATCAAAGCAACTAGAAGCGATTGTTTTAACTTTTCCGTAATCATTCCTTACCACATCATAATTATTTATTACACCATACCACTGGCAATTTTCGTCCTGTTTTGCAGTGTAGAAATCAGGTTTTGTAAATTGTTTTCCGTTCTTAATCCTTCTTATGAAAGTGCTGTTAATTACTTCAGCACCTTCTATATGTATGTTTTCAATTTTGTCTTTGTTGTCTTGCAGGAATTGGAGAAAAAGTTTTGTGCCTTTGATACATTCATCTTTATATAACTTAATAAAAGTGTAATCCCTATCCTTAAATTCAGCTTTCTCTGCAACATCATCATTCTTCAAATCAAAGTGGTAGATTTTTATGTCATTTCCTTTTAATCCTTTAAAAAACTTGTCGAATACAATCTGTTCATTAAATTGAGTGCCGAGAATAATTAGTTTTTTTTGTTTGAATCAATATCCCCATAAATAACGTTATATAAAGAGTTTTGTTCTGCTCCAAGTTTAGTATATGAAGCGGAAGTAAAAACAATATTATCCAAGGTAGTTTCTTCATTCATTAATCCGTGAAGGTGAAGAATACAATTATCATTACTATCCATTGTATACGCCGGATAATTAAAAACCGGATACTTTTTCCCTTTATGTTTTGATTGAATTGTAGTTAAAACATTATCAAAATTAAAAGTGAAAATTGAATACCAGTTCGGCAGAAAAACCGAATCAAACAACTCGAAGTTAAATGCCGTTTCATCCACTAAAAATAAATTTCTTAGCTCATTAAGCAAATTAGGATTATTAGCAATTTTGTTTTCCCATACCGATGCAGCAGCTTTATATTCTGTAACTGATTTTGTAAATTTTTCATTTGTAAATTTTATGAATTGTTCAGCCGTTGGAATTGTACTAAATTCTTTGTTTTTATTCTTGACTCCAAAACTGAAACCAGCACCGAGAACCAAACAAAAATGCCCTTCTCTTAAGTCATCAAAAAAAGAATTGTCCGGCTTGAAATCGGCAATCAAAACAATATGGTTATCTTTGCTCATATGTGAAAAACAAAAAAATGTGCTGGGGCAAAAATTAAAAAAACTTCATTGCGGCTGTGCGATAAAGTTATCATTCCATTTGGTTTCGTATTGAAAAATGTTCGTTTCATATCATTCAGTTTTAAGTTTCACAGTCGCCAATAGGGTTGCACATAACTTGTTTATACCAGCCATAAAGTTGCACATATACAATGGCATTGCCATTAGCTTTGCGTTATAAACGGCTGTTATTATTTCTGGTACAAACATAAAAAATAATATTATAATTCATCAAATGGTGATTTCATTTTCCGCAAACTTTCATCTCACTCATCACTTCTCTTGTCTACTCTTTGTGGAGCGATTATTTTTTCCTGATGTAGATGATTTTAATATTCTTTTTACCTGTGTCACGCTCATCAATTTCAAATCTGTTCAGGCTTTTAATTAAGGGCAGCATTTTGGGGAAGCCGTAATTTCTGGGGTCAAAGTCGGGTTTCTTTTTCAGCATCAGGTTCCCTAATTCGCCTAAAAAAGTCCAGCCATTTTCGTCGGCAAGGTCAGTTATGCTGTCGGTTAATAGATTGATTAAATCAGAGTCAACTTTGCTCAAAGGATTATTGTCAGGTGGTGCTGCATCCTTTGATATTTTTTTATGCCTGTCTGCCGGCTGTCTTGTTGTTTTTGTTTTTAAAATTTCGAGGTAGATGAATTTATCGCAGGCGGTTATAAAAGGATTTAAGGTTTTCTTTTCTCCAATTCCAATTACTTTCATACCTGCTTCTCTAAGTCTTGTGGCAAGTCTTGTAAAATCGCTGTCGCTTGAAACAATACAAAAGCCACCCACCTTACCGGTGTATAAAATATCCATCGCATCAATTATAAGTGCGCTGTCACTTGCGTTTTTTCCTATCGAGTAGCTGTACTGCTGTATTGGAGTAATGGCATTTTCTAAAAGCACGTGTTTCCAGCCGGAAACGGATTGCTTTGTCCAATCAGCATAAATTCTTTTAAAGGTAGGTGTACCATACTTTGCAATTTCCTCAAACATTTCTTTCACGTTTGCGTAAGGCACATTGTCGGCATCAATTAATACTGCTAATTTCAGGTCATTTTGGGTTTCCATAATTCAGTCCAATTAATTATTTAGAGAATTAATTAAGCGCCGGAAAACAACTTAACCAGGTTGTATTCCATTTTTAATTACAACCAAAAATACTATGAAGTGGTGAAACTTGATACTGCTATGAGAAATAATCATATCAGCAGAGAAACAGTTACTCCAATGTCTAATTAACTATTGCTGTTAGCTCGTGAATAAATAATTGTGTTTCTTTTCTGTAGTTCTTCTTTATGTTTTTGCTCGAATAAATAATTACGTTTAAAATTATTCCGCTCCAAAAGTTTTATAGAAGGCAGATTTTCTTTATGTGTAAATGCTTCAAGAGATTTGAGTTTCATATCGTTAAATCCGAAATCAATAACTTTTTTAATTGCTTCGCTCATAAACCCCATCCCTTGAAATTCCGGTTTCAGTTCATATCCGATTTCGCCGCTTGCATCTTCGAATGAAATATTCCAGATGCATATAGTCCCGATTACTTTATCATCATCTTTTAATGCAATCGCCCAATAAATCCAGCCATTTTTGTCAATGCCGTCATTTATTTTTTTTATAAACAACTGTGCCTCGTCAATTGATGCAGCAGGGCTTCTTTCGAGATATTTATTTACCCCATCGTTTGATCTTATGGCGTATAATTCTTTATCATCACTAAGCCTCAACTTTCTGAGTGTGAGCCGCCCGGTGGTCAATTCTTTGAATATAATGCTGTCTGACATTTTATGGCTTTCTATTGAAATAAATTTCGTATCAATTCAATTTTAAAAATAAACTGATAAACCAAATTTTATAGATGAAGGCATCAGATTGAAGCCCTTTCTTTTGCTCGAAATGTTTTTGCCTAAATAGGTTACATCCTGAGTGGATTCACTTGTTAAATAATATGCACGAACACCGTATTCAGCAGAGAGCGTCATTTTATTATTGAACATCCACTCAACACCGGCTAATAGTTCGGCACCGAAATTCCACTGGGTGGATGTACTGGAGGAATAAAAATCAAATACATTTGCAGTATCAATATCTTGTTTTGAAAAAGCATAACTGACATAAGGACCTGCGCCAATAAAAAATCCAACGTCTTCCATAGTGGTTAAATAATTTAAGTATTGCAGATTAACTGAATAAGTCTGGTAGTCGAACGAATTTGTATATGAAGGATGAACATAAAAAGAATCAAGTTCTGATGCTGTAATATCATCATCAGAGTTATTTATTTGAGTAGAAACCCCTACCCGAATTGCTGATCGGTTGTCAAAGTGATACTTTCCTGAAAAAGTAGTTCCTTGAAAATGAGATAGTGTAAAATTGCTGCTGATCTGAAATTGGAGGGCAAACTTTCCGTTAAGTTTATCAAGGTAGGTGCTGTCCTGTGAATAAACTTGTACGGTAGATAGTATGAGAAGTGAAATTGCAAGTACTGAATTGCGAAAGAGTAATGATAATGAAAACATAAATCCTCCCGGATAAAATGAAATAATTAATTGAGTTTAATTTATCAATGATAACTTTTACTTTTATCAAGAGTAAACTTAAGTGTAACGGAGTGATCTTCAAAAACTAAAATTATACACACTGCTGTCCGAAATAATTTTAATATCAGTAAAAGAAATTAAAATTGAATTGTAATGAGAAGGATTTTTTATATAACTAAAAACAGTCTCTATTACCTATTAGGCAAGTTGATTCTACAGAAGAGCAAACCGTTAAAACGGTTGCAGTTAAATATTTTTTAAGTTCTCAACGGGATTAATCCCGTTGAGAATGTGAATCAAAGAATGATTAACCGTTTCAACGGTTTCAAAGTTCGATTAGTAAAGTAGTGTATTTAGAATTAGTCAAAAACATTCAATATTTTTTCAAAAAAATTATTTTGGAAAGATGTGATTATACAACACTATTTTTAATCCCTTCATTATCAGTGCCTTGAGTATTATTTTTGTTTAGTAAAAAAAATAAAGAGATGTTATGTCAGAGTATTCAATTTATAAAAAATCTAACCTGTCAGAAGAAGAATGGGATAGTTTTGTGGATAGTTCAGATAACGGAACTATTTTTCACAAAAGAGCTTTTCTTAATTATCACGCTAAAGATAAATTTAATGATGCTTCAATTGTTGTCACAAAGGATAAAAAAATCCTTTCGCTATTAACTGCGGCTGTGATTGAAAGGGAGGGCAAAAAAATCCTTAACTCTCATCCCGGGGCAAGTTACGGTAGTTTTGTGTATAAGCCTGATCTGAATTTTAAGGAAGCACACGAACTTGTGGATATACTAATCGAACATCCTAAAAACTTAAAGGTGGAGCGAATTCAGTTGACGCTGCCGCCGATAATTTATCAAACTAAATATTCCAACTATATTGATTTTGCTCTTTACAGAAACGGTTTCAATTATCTGAAAAGGGAGGTGTCAAGTATTGTCCAATTAGATTTTGAAAAGGATAGTTTACTTAATACCTATCGAGCTGAAGCACGTACTGCAACTAAGAAAGCACTTAAAAGCGGAATTGAAATTGTTGAATGCGAAAGGTTTGATGAGTACTACGAAATCCTAAAGAAGAATTTGAAATTGCGGCATGGTGTCAATCCCGCCCACACAATTGATGAATTGAAACTGCTAAAAAAAATATTTCCTGCAAAAGTTAGATTGTGGGGAGCATTCTTAAAAGACAAATTAATAGCAGGTGTTTGTAACTTCTCGGCAAACTCAAATGTTGTGCTTGCGTTTTACATTAGTCACGATGAAGCATACCAGGAATATCGCCCGGTAAATTTACTTTTTTATGAAATAATGAATCGCTATCGTGAGGAGGGGTTTAAGTTTTTAGACTTCGGAATATTCACTGTGATAATGGAACCAAATTGGGGATTGGCAAGATTTAAAGAAAATTTTGGAGCGCGTGGAATTTTTAGAGACACATTTTATAAAGATATTTAATGGCGAAAATTCTACACATTGCTCCTGAAAATTTTGCTGGTGTACCAATCAGTTTTGTAAAGATGCACAGGCAATATGGTGATGAATCCCGGCTGATAACACTTCATAAAACTAAATTAGATTTTGAAGAAGATCTCTGTCTTAATCTGCCCCTTCCTGAATTCAAATTAGCAAAGCTATGGAGAAGTAAAAAAGTCAGCGAGATTCAACAGCATAAAAAAATTGCCGCTCCTTTTTTTTCACCCAAAAATATATTCGAAGAGTTATATTTTAATTGGAGTGATGGGCAGCGAAGGGCACTTGTTGATGAGGTTATTACGAAACTCAATCTAAATGAGTACGAGATTATTCATTACGATGGCGGTCTTGATTTTTTCCGCAACCCAACTCAGGCATTAAAGTGGAAGAAGGAGGGGAAGAAGATTGTCTGCTGTTATTATGGAAGTGATCTGCGCAGCCGCGGACTAATTCGTGAGCTTGATCAAATATCAGATCTAAATATTACATCGGAGTTTGATCATCTCGCATTAAAAAAAAATATTGAATATCTTTTTTATCCTTACGATGGATCAGACCTTCCCGTAAAATCAAATTCAGAAAATGATAGAGTTCGAATTGTTCACTCGCCAACAAACAGAAAGTATAAAGGCACTGATTTAATAATATCTGTAATTGAAAAAATTAAAAAAGAAAAACAAATTGAATTTGTGCTTCTTGAAAATCTTCATCGAAGTGAAGTACTAAAAATAAAAAGTACCTGCGATATAAGCATTGATCAGGTAGGTGGAATAATGGGCGGGACGGGATACGGCAAAGCGGGGCTCGAAACTCTTGCAATGTCCATTCCAACTATTACAAATATGACGAATGAATATGAAAAATGGCTGCCGGAAAATCCGTTCGTTGTTGCAAATAATATTGACCAACTTTACTTAAAGCTAAATGAACTGATTGAAGATAGACTTTTACGTGATGAATATGGAAGGAAAGGACAGGAGTGGGTTAAAAAATATCATAGCTTCGAAAGTGTAAACAAGCGGCTTAAAGAATTATACAGATCTTACGGTATAACATGAAAGAAAAAAAAGCCGGGCTCAGCGAATCAACTTTTTGGTACACTCTCGGAAATCTATTAATTAGATCGGTTAGTTTTTTACTCCTTCCTCTTTATTCCAACTTAATTTCAACTGACGACTTCGGCAGGTATTCTTTACTGATGGCTTTTTATACTATCGCGGCAGTTTTTTATCAGGGAGGGTTAACGTCAGCACTAACTAAGTTTTATTTGGACTCGGAGGATGATAAACAGAGAAGCAAAATATTCTCTACAGTGGTGAATTTAATACTGTTGATTGGTGTTTCATTAACAATTTTAGCCGCTGCATTTTCTACTAATCTTTCAAATTTGATTTTAGGTTCGGATAAATTTTCGGGATTAGTTCTGCTTACTGTTTTCAGTTTGTTCATTGATAGTTTTGTTACTACAGTTCTTCAACTATTAAAGACGAAAGAACTTTCACGAAAAGCGGTATCATTCTCAGCTATTTCTGCCATCACGAATTTGTTACTGAACATTTTACTTGTTTATTATTTAGGATGGGGGATAGTAGGAATTATAGCAGCACAATTAATATCAGCTTTATTTGTATTATTAATATTAATACCGACAATTAGAAAAGAATACTCGTTCACTATCGAAACTCCAATTGTAAAAAGCATTTTAGCTTTTTCTTATCCTTTAATTGCTGCTGGAATTTTATCAACAGCAGTTGATGTAATTGACAGATTTATTATCAACTATTATTTCGGGGAGGAAACCACAGGTATTTACAGCTTCTCTTACAAAATTGCGCTGGTAATGAATGTCTTTGTCATTTCAATGAGGACAGCGTGGACCCCATATTCTATTAGATTATTCAGGACGGGTAATTATGCTGATGATTACGGCAAAGTACTGACAAAAATTATTGCAGTATCTTCAATTATATTTCTTGCAACTTCCCTGTTAGCCGGTGATTTATTCAACTTTACTTTCAACGGTAAATATTTATTCAATCCATCATATCAGGGTGGGGTGATAATAATCCCGATCGTGCTTATCGCTTATGGCTTTAATGCTTTAGCCGGCTTTTACGCAATCTATCCATTTATTATAGGAAAAAGTTCCTATTTCTTTTATGTTGATTTGTTAGCTTTGATTTTTAACCTTGTGTTCAATTATCTATTAATACCTAAGTATGGAATTGTTGGAGCTGCAATTGCAACACTGATAAGTTACTGTGCAGGATTTATGTTTTTCTTTTCAATATCACACAAAAAGATGCAGATAAATTACCAGCTAAATAAAATCTTGCAATCATTGTTTGTAACAGGAATTGCTTATGTTATCTGCAATCAGTTAGATAAAATTTATTTTGATATAATCTTTGTGGCAATTGTTGTTTACATATTCAAGAGAATTACTTCACTTGATTTTCGCTTTGGTAAATAATACTTCGGAAAAGTATAATTTAATAGCTGCGACAATTAGGGCAAAAGATTTTTAATGAGGTTCAATAGAAGTGGTTCAAGAATTTCCCAATTGTATTTTCCCTCGAATAATTTCCTTGCAAAGGTTGAATGTGACATTAACAGCAATGAACTATCTAAATATTCTTTAACTTGATTAACAGCCGCTTGTAGGTCATTATTTTCTATAAAAATTCCAAATTGATTTTTATCTCTCATTTCTCCAAGTGAATCAAGCTTGGTATAAATCACAGGCTTACCGCAAGCCATATAATCAAATATTTTAATCGGAAGTGATTTATTATAAACTTTGTTTTTATCACGTAAATCAATGCATATATCTACCGATTTTAATTCGGTTGAAAAGTTTTTGTAGTCCACCCAATCTTTATAATCAATCGATATATTACTTAAAGTTGAAAGTGAATTCATGAGTTCGCGAAGTTCTTCATTTTCAAAAGGACCAATAATTTTTATAACAAATGATTTATTTGGAAAATCAGTCGCAGTCATTTTTACTAATTCTATAAATCTGGCGAATCCTCTTTCTTTTGAAATAATTCCAGTATAGCATAATGTAAAAGTTTTTCCACTATATGGCGGGGGGCTATACTGGAAATGTTTTTTAGATGGGTAATAACTTATAATAGTGTACTTCTTGAAAGGTGCAAAAAATCTGTACGGTATTGCTTTTAATTTTTCGCCTATAATTAAATGATCAGCTCGATTGGAAACATAAATGTTGAACAGTGAATATATCTGGTAGAAAAAAGTACGCTTCAATCCTGAGAATTGATTCAACATATTTTGGTGGGGATACCATTCAGTTATATCGTAAATGATTTTCAACTTTGGATTTTGTTTCTTGTATCTTAGTGCTGCAATGATTGTTAAAGGCTCACTGCAAATCGTTAGGTCGGGCATCGTCTCTTTTAAGAGTTTATTAAACTTTATAAGTTTATCAGGTTTAGAAAAAGCAGATCCGTCAAATCCATAAACTTTAATTCCATCAATTGTATCTGTGAGCTGCTTTGTTGAAGCAATAACCGAAACGTTGTAACCAGCATTTAGTAATGTCAATCCGAATTTATAAAATATTCTTTCGTCTAGTGGAGAATGTCCCGAAGTAATCAGGCAGATATTTTTATGAGTATTCACAAAATACAAGTTAAGTTAAGTTAGAATTATTTATTAATTTTCAGATAACATCAAACGTAAATTAAGCAGATGAATGAGCCAAATAAAATTTCTGTAATTATCATTACAAAAAATGAAAATCAAAATATTACCGATTGCCTTAATTCTGTAAAATGGGCTGATGAAATCATCATCATTGATGCAGAAAGTTCGGACGATACAATAGAACTTGCAAAAAAATTTACTGATAAAGTTTTCATCAAAAAGTGGAATGGATATTCGGATCAGAAAATGTATGCGCTTTCATTAGCAAAGAATGAATGGGTTTTAAGTCTCGATGCCGATGAAAGAATTACTGATGAATTAAAAAATGAAATTATTTTTTCTGATCTTTCCATTGCTGACGGATATAAAATTTCGAGAGCTAATTATTTTTTAGGCAGACTTATTCGAGGCTGCGGCTGGAGTCACGATTATCAGTTAAGGTTATTTAGAAAATCAAAAACAAAAGTGACTGAAAGAATGGTACACGAAGGTTTTATCGTTGACGGGAAAATTTCTGAACTGAAATCTTCGATGCTTCATTATTCATATCGAAATTTTCATGATGCTGTGAATAAAATTAATAAGTACTCTACTCTTGAAGCACAAGAAAAATATCAGCGCAAAAAAGTAAATGGTTTTACAATCCTGCTAAATCCTTTTATCGCATTCGTACAGTTTTTTATTTTCAGAAAAGGATTTATTGATGGTACATATGGATTGCTCGTTTCCATTATGCATGCAATGACCAAGATGATGATGTACATGAAAATGTGGGAACTGCAGAAGAAACAAAAATGAGTATGAACGTTGTCATAACTAACGACGCTGTCAATATTGCCGGTGGTGAAAACTATGCGCTTTATCTTGCCGAAGGATTAAGAGAACGAAATCACAAGGTCATTATAGCACCGTTAAAAAATTCTGCATTAGCCGACGAAGCACGTGAGCGTAAATTTTTAGTTTATGAAATTCCATATGGACTTAAGGGCAGGGAATTCAATGCAGTAAAAGTTTTATACAATTTTCTTCGAAAAGAAAAAATTGACATAGTCCATTCTAATTCAAATTTGGATAGAACTATCGCAGCCTTCGCTGGAAAATTTATTGGAGCTAAAAATTTTACTACCGTTCATTCTTGCTTATCTATTAGCCGAAATGTAACTCATCGCTTTAGAAATAAATTCTTGATTGATCGCTTCACTCCGGTTGGATTTTCTACGAAAGATATTTTGATAAACATGGATTTAATCCCTGAAGAAAAAATATCTGTGGTGCATATTGGCTTACCACCGGCTCAATTTGTTTATTCGAGTGAAGGCAGAAGAAAAATTCGAAATGAATTTTCGATTAAAGATGAAGAAATACTTATAGGAACGGTTTCCCGGTTAGTTGAATTTAAAGGACATTCTAATTTAATAAACGCTTTTAAGGATGCTTCTTTAAAAAATCAAAAGCTAAAATTGCTGATTGTTGGATCAGGTGAACTTGAGGCGGAATTAAAAACAAACCGCAAATTTTCAGTTGGAGGACAAAATCATTTTTACCGGGAATAGAAAAGATATTTCCGATATACTTTCTGCAATAGATATCTTTGCACAAACTTCAATTGATAATGGAGGGGAGACATTTCCTGTGTCAATTCTCGAAGCTATTTCAGTCGGGCTTCCGATTATTGCAAGTAATGTCGGTGATATTAAATATCTCGTTCGAAATGAAAATGGAATTTTGCTTCAGCCGGGAAATGTTTTGCAGATATCGGACTCAATCTTAAAACTTTCTTCTAATCAAAGCTTGATCGAAAAATATAAATCAGCTTCGAGAAAATTGTTTGAAAATGAATATACTGTCGGGCGAATGGTAAATAAAATTGAATCACTTTATTTAGAAGAACTAAAAAAAGATGTCCATTAAAATATTGATCGCACCCGATTCGTTTAAGGAATGTATTGACTCAATTTCGCTGGCAGCGCTTATTGAAGATGAATTTAAAAAGTTTAATAACTATGAACTGAAATCAAAACCAATTTCTGACGGCGGAGATGGATTTCTGAATGTTTGTAAAAATTACTTTCAACTTGAAGAAGTTAAATATTCAGTCTCAACAGCTTATAATGAAGACATAATGATTTGCCAAATTGGATATGATAAGATTAGAAGAAATATTTTTATAGAATCGGCTGATGTACTCGGACTAAAAAAATTCCTGCCGACAAGAGAAAACCTTTAAAGCTTAACTCAAAAGGATTAGGAGAGCTTCTTTTACAAATTAAATCAGATGTAGAAAAAGAAAAACTAAATTGTGACTCAATTTATCTTGGTATTGGCGGCACCGGCACAGTTGATTTCGGACTTGGTATGTGTTCAAAACTCGGGTTACAAATATCTGATTTTTATAAAAAAGAAATGGATGTACTCCCTGAAAATTATTTCCGCATGGGTGAAATTTATCCGCCGAACAAGACTTTGCCATTTAATATTATTTGTGTTGTTGACGTTCAGAATCAATTGATAGGACAGGATGGGGCAGTGATAAAATTTGCCTCACAGAAAGGCGCATCACCGTCAGATATTAAATTGTTAGAACTTGGGTTTAGTAAAATTCTAAACATCCTTCAAACGAAAAACTTGATAGGGAATGAAAAATCTTTTTCCGGGGCAGGTGGAGGAATTGCTGCGGCACTTCAAATATTTTATAATGCGAAAATTATACAAGCCAAAGATTTTATTCTTAATTTGCTCGATGTGAAGATGGAGATTGATCATTCGGAAATTATAATTACCGGTGAAGGCAAGTTCGATTCACAAAGTTTACTCGGCAAAGGTGCATACTCAATTGCAGAATATGCCTTACAAAAAAATAAAAAGGTTTTTTTTGTCTGTGGTAAATCTGAAATGAAAGCCGGCAATTTTGATAATGACAATTTCTCTATTATAGAGTTGAGCAATTTTATGAGTTCAGAAAACGAATCAATTCAAAATATAAATCGGGGTATTTCTTTAGCATGTGAGCTAATCCGGTCTAAACTTTGATTATCATTTTTCCTCAGAGTCTAAATTGTTAAATTGAAATTGTAATGATTATATTTTTGGAAAAAGGATTTAGATGAGAGAATATCTCGATTTAGTCAAACTTGTAATTGACAAAGGAACACGCAAATCATCCCGAACAGGGATTGATACTATTTCTTACTTTGGCGCCTTTTATAAGGTTGATTTACAAAATGGTTTTCCATTATTAACAACCAAGAAAGTTGAATGGAAGTCTCTGCTTAATGAAGTTTTGTGGTATTTATCCGGTGAGCATCATATAAAAAATTTGAGACAACACACTAAAATCTGGGACGCCTGGGCGGATGAAAATGGACTGCTTCAAACAGCTTACGGTAGATTCTGGCGGCGTTATCCCGTACCCGAAGCAAAATCAATTCTTGAAGGAGAAGTTTATGTTGATGATTCTCATCCATTTGTTCATAGAGAATCTAACGGCGCACTAACATTTGATCAGATAGGGTGGGTGATCAATGAGATTAGTACTAATCCCAACTCACGCAGATTAATTATCAATGCATGGCATCCTGCAAATGCAGTCATTAGCAAGCTGCCCCCTTGTCATTATACTTTTGCATTCAATGTAAATTCCGGAAAATTAAATTGTCATTTAACTCAGCGAAGCGGCGATATTGCTTTGGGAATTCCTTTTAATCTTGCAGCTTATTCATTACTGACACAAATAATTGCTCAAGAAACGAATCTGCAGTTAGGTGAATTCGCTCATACAATTATTGATGCACATATTTATGTTGCTGACAAGGGGAGTGTAAATGAAAAGTTTGATCATCTTGCAGGATTAAAACTACAACTTCAAAGAGAACCCCTTCCATTGCCAAAATTGAAAATTAATATGAAGCCGATTGATGAATTAAAGTTTGATGATTTTCAATTGATTGATTATCAGTATCATGAGAAGATAAAGTTTGAGGTTGCTGTTTGAAAAAAATTATCATTGCGGCAATTGCCAAAAATGGTGTAATAGGTCGGGCTGATAAACAAATGCCCTGGCATGATTCCGAGGAGTTTAAACATTTTAAGCGTACTACTTTTGGTTACCCAATTATCATGGGGCGGAAAACTTTTGAGTCGCTTGGTAAACCTTTAATTGGAAGATTAAATATTGTAATTACTAAAAACTTGGATTGGAAATGTAATTATCCTGAAGTTTTGGTTTTGACTTCACTTGAATCTGCAATTAAACATTGTGAAAACAGTCACTATGAAAAAATATTTATTACCGGCGGCGGACAATTATATAAGCAGGCTATTTTGATTGCCGATGAGATGATTCTATCTTTTATGAATTTCGAAGCTAAAGGCGAAGTGTTCTTTCCGGCAATTGATGAATCAAACTGGATAATAAACAAAAGAGAACCGAAAGAAAATTTTGAAATTGTAACCTACATTAGAAAATAAATGAGCTTAAATAAAAAAATAAATATACTTCCCGAAAACATTGCCAATAAAATTGCAGCCGGCGAAGTAATACAGCGCCCGGAATCGGCAGTTAAGGAATTACTTGAAAATTCAATTGATGCCGGGGCTGATTCAATTGAGGTAGTTGTAAAACGTGCCGGAAAAATCCTGATTCAAGTTTGCGATAATGGAATCGGAATGTCGCCCGAAGACGCAATTGACTGTATTAAAAAACATGCAACAAGTAAAATTACAATCGTAGAAGATCTGGATAATATCAGAACGTTAGGTTTTCGGGGGGAGGCACTCAGTTCGATTGCTGCTGTTGCTCAACTTGAAATTCGTACTGAAAGAAATGATGATGAAATTGGCTGTTTAATTAAATATGAAGATTCAATCGGAGTAGTAAAAGAAGCGGGCTCATTTGCAAAAGGCACTTGTGTTTCTGTAAAAAATTTATTTTATAATATTCCTGCCAGACGAAATTTTTTAAGGAGTGATGCGACTGAATTAAAACACATTTTAGATACTTTTAATAAAATTTCATTAAGCCATCCGCAAATATCATTTCGATTTTTTAACGATGATGATTTAATTTTTGATTATAAATCCGGAACTTTAGAAGAAAGAATAATGCAAGTGTTTGCAGATAATATTCTTGATGCTTTAATACCTGTTCAGGAGCATACAGAATATTTGAATTTGAAAGGATATGTAAGTAAGCCGGCTTATCTAAAAAGAAGTAAAGGCGAACAGTATGTTTTCTTAAATAACCGTTATGTTATAAGCAGACAAATAAATCATGCTGTTTTTTCGGCTTATGAAAACATTCTTGAAAAGGGCGATTTCCCGTTCTTCATAATATTTATTGAACTTGACCCCAAAAAGGTTGATGTTAATGTTCATCCTTCAAAGCTTGAAGTGAGGTTTGATGATGAAAAAGATATTTATAGTTTTGTTCGTGCTGTTGTTAGAAAAGGACTCGGTTCTTTTGATCTAGTGCCTTCACTAAAATTTACAGAAAGTACTAACGATGGAGAGCGAACCCGCTTCGACAAATTTACTAAAACCGACGTGAATGATTTTTCCGATCGTCCTGTCTTTGAAGCAAAGCATTCGACTGCCAAATCCAATTTCAGCGATAAAGAAATTGATCTGATATTCAGCACAATTCCGGATGACATTTTACCTGCTAAACCGGGAGAAATTTCTACCCATCCCTTTGAGCAGGCAAATCAAAATACTGAAGTAAAAACTGAAAAATCTTTCCCAAATTCACCGGTGAGTGAGGAAACTCCATTCATTATTCAGCTTCATAATAAGTATATCCTATCGCAAATTAAATCCGGACTTATGATTATTGATCAGCATGTTGCACATGAAAGAATTTTATATGAAAAAGTTCTAAACAGACTTGACGCTAATATTCCTTTTTCTCAACAATTACTATTTCCGAAAACACTTGAATTAAATCCGGGTACTTTTGGATTATTGAAAGAGATTTATCCAATATTAGCAAGGCTGGGGTTCGAGGTTAAATTTTTTAGCAAGCAAACAATTGTTATTGAAGGTGTCCCGGATGATATAAAAAATGGTTCAGAAGAAGTTGTGTTAAAGGAAATAATTGATGAGTATATCTCGAACTCGCGTGAGAAAAAACTTGAGGAAACTGAAAACATTGCCAAGTCTTATTCTTGTAAAGCAGCTATTAAGGCTGGGGATAAATTAAGTGACCGCGAAATGCGCCTATTGATTGATCAACTTTTTGCTACCTCCATGCCTTATATTTGTCCGCATGGAAGACCAATAGTTGTTAAAATTTCTCTTGATGAATTTGATCGAAGATTTGGTAGAACTTAAATTGTAACAGATTGAATTTTTATTCACTACAAAAACAGGATTAACTTATGACAGATCCAAATTACCTTTCTAAAAAGGAAAAGTATTTTAATAATGCGGCTGCCGCTAAAACAACGGGAATGAAATTTACAAGTGTCAGCGGCGAGGATGTAAAAGTACTTTATACACCTGATGATATAACTCATTTGAATTATTTAGAGGAGATGAACTTCCCGGGGGAGTATCCTTATACAAGAGGAATCCATCCAAATGGTTATCGCGGAAAAATTTGGACGATGCGGCAATTTGCCGGGTTCGGATCGCCGGAGGATACTAATGAGCGATTTCATTATTTGCTCAAGAATGGTCAAACAGGATTATCTGTTGCTTTCGATTTACCTACTTTGATGGGATGGGATGCCGATGCAGAGTTGAGCGCTGGAGAAGTTGGTATTTGCGGTGTTGCTGTTTCTTCATTGCAGGACATGGAAATTCTTTTTGATAAAATACCACTTGATAAAGTCTCCACTTCAATGACAATCAATTCTCCGGCAGCAATGATTTTTGCGTTTTATCTTGCTGTGGCGCAAAAGCAGGGGGTTGATTTAAAAAGTTTACGAGGTACTTTGCAGAATGATATTTTAAAGGAGTATATCGCTCAAAAAGAATTTATTTACCCACCCCATCCTTCTATGCGCATTATTGTAGATATGATTGAATACTGCAAGAACGAAGTTCCGCAATGGAACCCTGTGTCTGTCAGCGGATATCATATACGTGAAGCCGGATCAACTGCTGTTCAGGAATTGGCTTATACACTTGCTGATGGCTTCGCTTACATCGAAGCGTGCATCGAACGGGGAATGGATGTTGACGAATTCGCACCTCGTATTTCATTTTTCTTTAATTCACATCTTGATTTTTTCGAAGAGATAGCTAAATACAGAGCTGCACGAAAAATTTATGCTAAAAGAATGAAAGAAAAATATGGTGCGAAAAATCCAAGAAGCTGGTGGTTAAGATTTCATACTCAAACTGCCGGCTGCACATTAACAGCACAGCAGCCTGAAAACAACATCGTGCGCACAGCGTTTCAGGCGCTTGCCGGCGTCCTTGGCGGTACGCAATCACTTCATACAAATTCGATGGATGAGACTCTTGCCCTTCCGAGCGAGAAGGCTGTTAAAATAGCATTACGTACTCAGCAGTTAATTGCTTATGAAACAGGTGTGATCAACACAGTTGATCCACTTGGCGGAAGCTATTATGTTGAAGCGTTGACTGATAAAATGGTGAAAGGCGCTAATGAGATTTTTGAGCAAATAGATTCTCTGGGTGGGGTTATTCCCGCAATTGAAACCGGGTATTTTCAAAAAGAAATTGCAGATGCAGCGTATCGTTACCAAAAAGAAGTTGAAAGGAAAGAAAAGTATATTGTAGGTGTAAATGAATTTATTGAAACGAACGAAAAAGTTGATATACCTATTCTAACCATCTCCCCCGAAGTGCAGAAGAGACAAATTCAAAGATTATCCGAATTAAAACAAAGTAGAAATCAGCAGATGGTAATTGATTGTCTAAATGAAATAAACCAGGCAGCTATTGATG
Source organism: Ignavibacteriales bacterium (assembly GCA_016709155.1). Taxonomy (NCBI): domain Bacteria; kingdom Pseudomonadati; phylum Ignavibacteriota; class Ignavibacteria; order Ignavibacteriales; species Ignavibacteriales bacterium. Next base: position 961,583 of record JADJEI010000013.1, read on the forward strand.
GTAAAAACCTAATGCCTGTTTTTGTGAAAGCTGCCCATAATTATATTACACTTGGTGAAATGGTGAGCGAACTTAAAACAGTATTCGGTACTTATGAGGAAGTCTCGGTATTTTGATGATCAGAACAGTTTCCCAATTACTAAGAATTACACAATGGATTAAAAACTTATTCGTTTTTATTCCCTTGTTGTTTTCGCTTCATCTGTTTCATCAAAATTATTTTCTTACAGTATTGTTTGCTTTTATTGTGTTCTGTTTTGCTTCAAGTATAGTTTATATTATTAATGATGTCGTAGATCGGGAAGCTGATAGTCAGCATCCTGTAAAAAAAAATCGCCCTATTCCATCCGGGAAAATTTCAATAAAAGCTGCATTATCAATCGCGGCAATATTAGTGAGTATAATAATAATTATGCTCTATTTCCTTCCGGTAATGTTTATTTATTCGATCGCCGGTTTTTTATCTCTGAATCTTTTTTATACATTTATTTTTAAGCACATAGTCTTGCTTGATATTTTCAGTATTGCTGCAGGTTTTTCAATCAGAGTGATAGCTGGAGCCTATGTTATCAATGTTGAAGTATCCAACTGGCTGTTACTAACAACGATGTTCATCTCACTTTTTCTTGCGGTGATGAAAAGGTATTCGGAGTTAAATCTGCAAAATTCTGAAGCCGGAAAATCGCGCAAGGTACTTTCACAATATTCACTTGAGTTTACATCGCAACTCTCGACTGTAGCAGCCGCAGCAGTTATTATATGTTACGCACTTTATACAGTTTCCACACGTACAGTTTCAGTTTTCGGGACTGAAAATCTCATTTATACTACACCCTTTGTTGTATTTGGAATTTTTAGGTATATGTTTCTGGTATATATGAATCACGAAGGCGAGAACACTTCCAAAATAATGATCACTGATTTGCAGATGATAGTAACAGTAATTCTATATATCACAACCATTGTTCTTATTGTTTACTAAAATTATTTATAAAGCATGATAAGCGAGTTATCCTTACTGATTATTTTGATTTTATTGAGCGGATTTTTTTCCTCAACAGAACTTGCATTCATTGTGAGTAATAAATTGAAGTTGGAAATTAAAGCCCGGAAGAAAAACATCGCAGCTATTAACGCAGTATTTTTCAATAATCATTCACAAAATTTTTATTCAACTATTTTATTGGGTAATAACGTTGTTGGAATTGCCTTTGCATCGCTCAGCACAATATTTTTTTCATCTGCTTTCGGTTGGGACGATTGGACTATATTAATTGTATCCACTTTAACTTTACTGTTATTTGGTGAACTATTGCCAAAATATTTTGCCCGTGAAATTCCTGATAGATTTGTATTAATATCTTCAAGTCCGTTAAGAATATTTTACATCATTTTTTCTCCGTTTATTAAAACTCTTAGCGCATTTTCATCGCTGCTATTCAAATCCTCTGAAGTAAAATCCGGTAATATCAATTACATCTTTGATAAGGAAGACATCGAATTATTAGTCAAAGAAAGTGAGGCGGCAGGAATGGTTGAGAAAAAAGAAAGTGATTTCATTAGCAGGGTATTCGATTTAGGCGAGCAAAAAGTGTATGAAGCTATGCGCCCGAGAACTGAGATTGTCGGTATTGAAATTTCACAGGGGATAGATGAAGTGCTCGATATTTTCATCCAATCAGGTTACTCTAAACTTCCGGTTTTTGAAGATAATCTGGACAACATAAAGGGAGTGGTTTATGCCTACGATTTATTTAGTAAGCCTTCAAACCTTCAAAGCATCATTCGCAATATTGAATTTGTACCGGAAACTAAAAAAAGTTTTGACTTACTTAAAGAGTTTCTCTCGCGGAGATTTTCCATTGCCATAGTCATTGACGAATTTGGAGGCACTGCAGGATTGGTCACTATGGAAGATATTCTTGAAGAAGTATTTGGTGAAATTGAAGATGAATACGATACAACTGAGGATATTTGCAGAAAAATTTCTGCCGACTCATTTTTAATAAGCGGAAAAGTTGAGGTAGATTATTTTAATGAAAAATATGGCGAGATTTTTCCTATTGGCGATTATGAAACTGTTGCCGGCTTTATAATATCTCGAATTGGAAAAATCCCGATACAAGGCGAGACGATTATTATTGACGGACTTCATTTCCTTATTGCCCGATCAACAAATTCAAAGATTGATTTAATTAAACTTACTCTTCCGGGTGACTACATTATTAAAAATGAATAAACACACTCATGATATAATCCTTTTCGATGGTATTTGTAACTTTTGTAATTTTTGGGTAAACCAATTATTGAAGTTCGATAAAAAATTCATTTTTAAATTTGCCGCTTTGCAATCAACTGCCGGTAAAAGAATTATTACAACAACATCTACAAACCGAAATTGATTTCGACTCATTCATTTTAATTAGCAACAACAAATTATTCAAGAAGTCAACCGCTGCATTATTAATTGCCAGAAAACTGGGAGGAGCTTTTATTTTGTTTTATCTTTTGATTTTTCTTCCACTTTCATTTCGGGATTTTGTATATGAAATTATTGCTTCGAATCGCTATAAAATCTTTGGCAAAAAAGATTCCTGCCGCGTCCCATCAGCCAAGGATCGTGAAAGATTTCTGAACTGATTTTAGGATTGTTTGCTTGCGAGTTAAATGATCTTGCACTTAAATTTAAATGTAATTAATTAAAACTTTTTGATAAGAATTGAAATTCGAATTACTAAAAAAAAATTCGGCATCTAAGGCACGGGCAGCAAGAATAACGACTGAGCATGGCATCATTGAAACTCCAATATTCATGCCTGTTGGTACGCAGGGAACAGTCAAAGCAGTAAACCAAAAACTTCTTCTCGAAGATATTAAAGCTCAAATTGTTTTATCGAATACATATCATCTATATTTAAGACCAGGAACTGAAACACTTAATCAGGCTGGCGGTTTGCACAAATTTATGAATTGGGAAAAACCAATTTTAACCGACAGCGGTGGTTACCAGGTATTCAGCCTTTCTGAATTAAGAAAACTGAAAGCTGACGGAGTTGAATTTCGTTCTCACCTCGATGGTTCGAAGCATTTCTTTACTCCCGAGAAAGTGATTGAAATTCAGCGAATCATCGGATCGGATATTATGATGTCTCTTGATGAATGCACTCCATTTCCGTGCGATTATGATTATGCAGTCAATTCAACTAAACTGACATCAGAATGGGCAGTGTTAAATAAACTTGCTTTTGAAAATTCGAATTCACTTTATGGGTTTGATCAGAATTTATTCGGTATTATTCAAGGGAGTGTTTATAAAGATTTACGTGAAAAATCTGCTGCGGATTTATTGAAATTAGATTTTGATGGTTATGCAATCGGCGGACTTGCTGTTGGTGAACCGACTGAAACAATGTATGATTTAGTTAACTTTACAACTGATTTTATGCCGGAAAATAAACCCCGATATTTAATGGGTGTTGGTCGTCCCGAGAATATTCTCGAAGCAATTGATCGCGGAGTTGATATGTTCGATTGTGTAATGCCGACACGAAATGCGAGAAATGCGAATTTGTTTACATCAAACGGCACTCTTTCAATGAGAAATGCAAAATATAAAAATGATTTTTCAGTCATTGATGAAAATTGTGATTGTTACACTTGTTGTAATTTTACAAAAGCCTATTTGAGACATCTTTTTATTGCTGGGGAGATTCTTGCTTTAGAACTTGCTTCGATACACAATTTGCATTTCTATCTTTGGTTAGTTGCAGAAGCAAGAAAACATATTCTTGACGAATCGTTTGGCAAATGGAAATCAGAAATTTTAAATAACATAACTTCAAATAATAAAATTACTCTGGAGGAATAACTTGAGTATAATATTAGCAATGGCTCCGCAAGGCGGAGATGGTGGTGGCAGTTTAATAAGCACCCTGATAATGTTCGGTGCTATCTTTCTTATTTTTTATTTTATGATAATCAGACCGCAGCAAAAGCGTGCTAAGGAAAGAGAAAAAATGCTGAGTGCAATGGACAAAGGGGATAAAGTAGTCACAAGCGGTGGTTTACATGGTACAATCGCGGGACTTGATGATAAAACTGTTTTACTGCAAGTAGCTGACAATGTCAAAATGAAATTTGAACGCTCAGCGATAGCTTCGATAGTTTACAAAGAAAGATTCACTTGCATAATAATCAGATAATCTTTATGTATCTTCTCATGTTTAAATTAACAAAGAATAGATATTTAGAAATCCAAATTAGAACTTAGTTAAGGGGTGTATTTCTACATCCCTTCACTGATTAAAATGGGGAAGTCAAAAAGTAGATTATCCTTCTAATGATCAGTCAATAAATATGAGCCGTAACATGAAAAGCATTTTTATCCTATTCATAACATTCATTATTGCATTCAGCATCTCAGCGCAGACTAACAAAGTTTTTCTGATCACTATTGATGAAGAAATTGACATCGGATTAGTGCCTTATGTCACCCGTGTGATTCACGAAGCCGAGATTTCAAATGCCTCAGCGATCATTGTCAAAATTAATACTTTCGGCGGGAGGGTGGATGCCGCTACTCAGATAAAAGATGCATTATTGAAAAGTAAGATAATAACAATAGCATTTATTAATAATCGCGCTATATCTGCCGGTTCATTAATTGCGCTTTCGTGTAATAAGATCATTATGGCACCTGGCGGATCAATTGGTGCTGCTACTGTTGTTGATCAGATGGGTGAAAAGCAAAGTGAAAAATACCAATCATACATGCGTTCTGAAATGAGATCCACTGCAGAAAAAAATGGAAGAAGAACAGATATTGCACAAGGAATGGTAGATGAAAGAATTATTATTCCCGGCTTGGTTGATTCAACTCAATTAGTTACTCTTACAACCGAAGAAGCGATTAAATATGGGATTGCTGATATTGAATCTTCCGATTTAAAGGAAGGACTTCAAAAACTCGGCTTCGAAAATTTTGAAGTGGTAAACAATGAATCTAACTGGGCAGAAAATGTTGTTAAGTTTCTGAATAATTCATTGGTCTCTTCAATCCTGATAATGATTGGAATATTTGGTTTGATTGCCGAGGTCAAAACCCCGGGATGGGGTGTACCCGGTACTGCTGGAGTAATTGCTTTAGCATTGTTTTTTGGTTCATCATATATACTTCAATTAGCTTCGACATTAGATATTATCTTATTCATAATTGGACTTATTCTGCTCGCAGCAGAAATATTTGTTATCCCGGGTTTTGGAGTTGCGGGAATTGGAGGAATACTTCTAATACTTATTTCATTATTTTTGTCACTCACTCCATCCGGTCCATTTTTTAATTTTGAAAGCATTTCATTAGCATTTGTTCAATTGGCAGGAGCTTTGGCTGCGGCGTTCATTTTAATTTTGGTTCTCGCGAAATTCCTGCCCAAATCCAGATCATTCAGCAAGTTAATACTTGATGAATCAGAAAAAAGCGAGAAAGGATTTGTTTCTTATCCATCAGAGAAAAATTTAATAGGAGCCGAAGGCGTTGCTTTAACTACATTACGACCAGCCGGCACAGCAGAAATAAACGGGAAACGCGTTGATGTTATGACTGATTCGGAATATGTTCAGCAGGGAAGCAGAATAGTTGTTGAGAGGGTTGAAGGTATTAAAGTAGTGGTCAAAAAGATCAGTTGATCAGAGCGACTAAATAAAATGCTATCACTCTTCGTTTAGGATCATTCATAATTAATTCTTGTCTAAAGAAAACCCCGATTCAATTTGTGGTTTATCGGAATTGGTTTTACTAAGATAAATTGTGTTGAAGATACTGATTATAAAATAGACTAATGCTAACCATGAATGATAATCGAAATCTCTATCCATAGAAGTCGCATAGAGCCAAAACAAACTTAGACAAGCAAATATTGCGTTCAGTATAATCATTATAAACCTCCGAAGGTTTTTTGTATTATTATTTTCAAACTGGTTTATCACCATTTTTGATAAAATTTATCAATCAAAACTTTCTAATGAAACGAATCATTGGAAAAATTGCTTGAAATCTATTTAATTATTTTAATATGACACTAATTTGAAGTAAAAATATAGTAATCCTTTCAAGTAAACAATAAGAAAATTTATCAAACATTATCAGACAAATTCCTATTTATTTTCGGGTTGGGTTAGCAGGTTTTATTTAGTTCAACTATGTTCACCGGCAACTAATAGTAAATCATGCCCCGCTGGTTCACCGGAGGTAGTAATCGAATAGTTAGACATTGTTACCGAGAGTTCAAGCGCGAAGGATTTTGGAAGACTTATGTAGTATATAACCCCTTTGTCCATACTTTTTTCCTGCGATAATAGTAAAGCCATTCCATCAGGGGAAGATGATCTTCGATATAGCATTTCAAATTCTCTTTTGAGTTGAGCTTCTTTATTATTTAAAATTTCTTTCTGCGAAAAACGAATTCTGTACCATCTCTTTTCCATATAGTCTATCTCCGGTAAATTTATAATAATTTGTTCGTTCAACTAATTAATTATCGTTTATTTAACGCAATATTATCTATCAGTCAAATGCTGATTCTTTTTAAATATTCATTATGGCGAAATCTTTAATAACCGGACTAATATAGTTCTTTTGAAAGTGAGATTTTGGCGAGGACTGATATAAAGTTTTTAAATTGTAAAAATGATTTATGGAAGTATTCTTCCAGAATTTTCAATATTTACTTTGATGAATATACTGGAACTATTTCATCAATATTAATTTTTTCGATTCAAAAAAATTATCAGTCGTAAGTGTGAATAAATAAATTCCACTCGCTAAACCGGTCGCATCAAATAATGTTTTATAAGTCCCTTTGCTCCTGGGAGAATCTACTAGCGTGGTTACTTCACGTCCTAAGATATCAAAAACTGTTATTCGGACATTTCCATATTTTGATATCTGATACTCAATAGTAGTTGTTGAATTAAATGGATTAGGGTAAGCAGGAAATAAAAAATCGGATGGAATGGTTGGTTCATTATTCGTATCAGAAAGAGTTCCGCTGAACGCTTCGTTTAGGAAAGTTAAAATTTTCAATTTCATTTCCGGGGTTTGCCAGCCTTCGTCATCACCGTGCCCTAAGCCGGGGGTCAGTGAAAAATCCGAGTACATAAAATTTGCGTCCAGCGCAGAATCCATGTAGATACTTTCAAAAGGCGAGACACTGCAATCTTGATCACCATGTAAAATAAAAAATGGCGGATCTGATTTATCCAAATATGTAACAGGATCAATAGCTTTAACTTTTTCAGGGCACTCTTGAATAGGACAACCGATCAAAGCTGAAGGAGGAGAGTCGGCGTCATTAAAACTAAGGGGATCAGTGCATGTCGTTACATGGTAAATATCATTTCTAAGCATTTCTGTTGGTCCGAAAAGATCTAAAACAGCCATTACATTGCTTGTAAATTCTGCGTTTCCTTGCGTTAAATCTTCTAACGAATCTACCCCCATAGAGGTTCCAACGAGTGCTGCCAGGTGCCCACCAGAAGAAGTACCCATAACAGCAACTTTGCTTGTGTCAATATTAAAAGTAGAAGCATTTGCTTTGAGCCATCGAATAGCAGCTTTACAGTCCATTATTTGAGCAGGGAATAAAGCTTCTGTACTAAGGCGATAGTTAATTGAAGCAATTACAAAAGGATGATTTAAAAGAGTATCAATCCACTTTTTAGCCAAATTTTTGTCCCCACCACGCCACTGACCGCCATGAATGAAAACGATGAGTGGAACTTGCTCACTTAAAATATCCGGGACATACATATCAAGAAATTGGCTTGTATCGCCCAAACCTACATAGTCTAAATTCAAGATTTTTGTGTACTGAGCAAGACCCAAATTAGAGATAAACAACAATAGTATAATTACAAAATAATATTTATAAGACTTCATAGCGAAAAACTATTCATTAAATGGCGGATAAAATTTAGCAGATATGAGTGAGATTTACAATTGAGAAAAAATTACAACCAACTGCAGGAATTATTTAATAGTATTAATTTGGTTTCAGCCGTTAAATAAGACTGCCTTTATTTAATTGAATAAAGGCAGTCTCCATCAAAATATAATTTTAGCTTAAAGAAGTTCAACGATATTAGTTGTTGTTACTGTCTCGTTTCTAATTGCTTTCTGAATTCCTTTAGGACCAGGCATTTGCATGGAATAGTTCAATTCCATTTTAGTATTAGTTCTTGATTTTTGGACGCATCCTTTTTCGAGGTTAAAATAAATTTTGCCGTTAGCCCACGTTGCCGGTTTTTGAAATTCATAATTGATATTTCCTTCAGTTAATTTTGTATCACCGGTAATTTCAGTTTCAAGCGAACCATCAATCTCAGCAAGTTTATCTGAATCATACATTCCAATATTTTTTAATGCATATTTAGTTTTGTAACCAACTGAAAAACTAAAAGCTGATTTTTTCTTGCGAAAATTCCCATGTAGAATCCTTCGCAACTTTTGCAGCAGGTAATTCTCTCATCATTTGCATTAGTAATGGTTTAAGAAGTCCTGAAGTTATACTTTCTTTAATAGTTAATTTATTCTCCGCCGTTAGTGAATCGCCATAGCCGGCTTTATCAATTAGTGTTGTTGCAATTTTATCCACACGGAAAATTTCAAGTATCTCCCCCTTGTTTGAAAGACGAACACCAAATGGATTATTCAACAAAGCTTCGTACTGAGCGATGTCCTTTTCAATTGTGCTGTCTTTTGTGATTCCGGATTCGTAATAAATTGTATCACCGTTCAAGTCAGCATCTATTTTAAAAGAATGAATATTACAACTTATTTCCATAACACTGTCGGTCTCAACTTTATCAACTGTCAGATCAACTAAATAGTTTAATGTCTGTTTCATATAGTTGTTGATTGTGGTATCGCCGGAAATTAATTGTTTGTTCGAAGAAATTGTAGTGACACGATATTTATAAGTCTCACCTTTTTGGAAATTGTATCTTATGTTAAAAGAATTGGTTTCGTTAACGGGTGTGATTTTTATATCGCTGCTATCGAATGCAAATTTATTTTTATCATCAACCGGTTTATTGCCAGTGCCTTCGCCGCAACCGATAATAAATAAAAATGTCAGAGATAGTATCGCTAAAAAATATTTAATCATTTTATCCTCTTGAGTTTAAAAATAAAAACCTGCCGAATCGGGTTTGATAGATCAAAAATTACAGCAGGTTAAAAGTTGTCAAATAGTATTGTTTAAAAGTTCATTGCGAGAAAAGAAATGCGCAATTTCTTTTTCAGCATTATCATCGCTATCGGAACCGTGCACGGCATTAAAAGCAATTGATGCGGCAAACAGCTTCCTGATTGTTCCTTCATCTGCTTTGGCGGGATCGGTGGCGCCAATAAGTTTTCTGTATGCCTCCACTGCATTGTCGCGTTGAAGTGCGAGCGGTACGCAAGGACCGGAAGTCATATATTCGATCAGTTCGCCATAAAATTTTTTATCTTTATGAATTTCATAAAACCCGCCGGCGGAATCTTTTGACAATCGAGTCATTTTCATCGCTAAGATTTTAAAGCCGGCTTTCTGAATCATTGTAATTATTTCTCCAATGTGTCCATCTTTTACTGCATCAGGTTTTATGATTGCTAAAGTTCTGTTACCCAAAATTATCTCCTTAATAAAATTTAAATTTATTTTTTCTTAACTGTTTTCTTTATTGTCTTTTTGATTATTGTTTTCAGATTCTTTGGTGATGATTTTTTTGTTGTCTTAACATTTTTTGTAACCACTGATTTTTTTGTTTTTAATTTATCCAAAACTTTCAGCATTGTTATACCAATATCGGCGGGGCTATCAACTACGGCGATGCCTGCTTTTTTCATTGCGAGCATTTTTTCGGCGGCGGTTCCTTTTCCTCCGGAAATAATTGCACCTGCGTGCCCCATCCTTCTTCCGGCGGGAGCTGTTTTACCGGCAATAAATCCGACTACAGGTTTTTTAACTTTCTTTTTGATGAAGTCGGCAGCTTCTTCTTCAGCGTTGCCGCCTATTTCACCAATCATTACGATTCCTTTTGTATCGGGGTCATCATTGAATAATCTGATGATGTCAATAAATCTTGAACCAATAATCGGGTCGCCGCCGATTCCAACGCAAGTTGTTTGACCCAAGCCAACATCGGTTAGCTGCTTTACTGCTTCATAGGTTAAAGTGCCGCTGCGGGAAACGAGTCCGATGTTACCTTTTTTGTGAATGAAGCCGGGCATTATTCCAACTTTGGCTTTGCCGGGTGAAATTACTCCCGGGCAATTAGGACCCACGAGAATGACTCCTTTATTTATTATTGAGTTGTAAACTTTTGTCATATCGGCAATGGGGATTCCTTCGGTGATGCAGATGATTACTTTGATTCCCGAGTTTGCAGCTTCTAAAATTGCATCTGAGGCAAAAGCAGGGGGTACAAAAATTACGGATGTATTTGCTTTTTGAATTTTGACTGCTTCGGTGACTGTGTTAAAGATGGGAACGCCGTTGAATTCAGTGCCGCCTTTACCGGGGGTGACGCCTGCAACTACTTTGGTTCCGTATTCAATCATTTGGGTTGTGTGAAATGAGCCTTCGCTGCCGGTTATTCCCTGAACGACGAGGCGTGTTTTGTTATCTATAAGAATTGCCATGAATTTCCTTTAAATATAAAAATTTTGAAAGTAAAAATAAGCAAAATCTTTGAAAGTATTAGGCTTTTCGGGTTCGCTTCGGTCTGATTCAACTCTTTAGTTGATGAAGATTACGATTATGGGAAAAGCTACAGGGTGGAAGTTGCAGGATTTATGACGGCAGGAGGAAGTTTTAACTATGAAGTTGGGATTATTATTGCAGGCACACTTTTATTTTTTCACTCGATCCACTTTATATCGCCTTACCAACCTAACAACATCAAAAAAATAAGATTTTGAGCACTCTACACGACCTTGGAAGACGACTACGCTAAACCGGTAAATGTCGCCGCGGATTTTGTAGATGCCTACGTACGTTTGGTAGATGTCTCCCTGAGTTGCGTTAATGTCGCCGCAAGTTGCGGGCATATTGCCGAAGGTTTGGGAGACGTGTACGCCTCGTTTTTACACATCTACCGCCGATTGGTAGATGTGTACACGCGGACGGAAGACGTCTCCCGGGAAGCCGTAGAGACTCATAAAAAGAAGGAAGACCCCAACAAATTTAACGGTAGATGAATATTAGGCTAATTTCTTGAATACGAGGCTGCGAATTTGATTACGGAACGATGTTTTTGTGTACGATACGGCGTACAGAGGAATATTAATAGTATCAAATAATATTATTCTGAACAGATAAGACTTAATGAAAAATTGTTAACAAACCTCCGATGGCATTGCCATCGGAAGTTTCTGAGAATGGACACTTTACTTCAGAAGCATTAATTTCTTAGAAGCAGTAAAATCATTTGATTTGATTGTGTAGATATAAACTCCGCTAGCAAAGTTGCTTGCGTTGAAAGTTATTTCGTAAGTGCCTGCGGGTCTTGTTTCTTTGAGGAGTTGCTTTACTTCTCTGCCGAGTATATCGTAAACTGTTAGCTCAACATTTCCTGATTGAGGAAGATCGAACTTGATTGATGTAGTTGGGTTGAAGGGGTTGGGGTAATTCTGATAGAGAAAATATTGTTCGGGAATTATTTTTTCTTCTTCGGGTTTTTGATAACCGAACTTTCCTTTTAACAGGTTGTTTACTTTGCTTAAATAATCTGCCGTACCCTTAACAAGTATTCTGTTGTTTGTCCCTTTGCCAAGTTGAGTAGTATCTGATCCTGCAATCATTGAAGTTGTTAGTGCATCTATTTCTGCAAAGAGTGCTGCGTCTGTATTGGGCTGCGAATTCATTATTTCTTCAAAGTAGTTTATTGCACTTTGATAGTCTTGTTCGTTAACAAAACAGAGAGCAGAGAGTTGTGAAAGTGTTTTACTAAGTAGTGTATCTGTTACTGTTGCTAATCTCTGTTGATAAAGTTCTCTTAATGCTGAAAACTGAGTGCTGTCGCCGGATAATCTTGTAAGCATATACACAGCAGAGTAAGCATAAATACTTTTTGGATCATCGGGATAATCAGTAATTATCTGTTCATAAACTGTTTTTGCCTGTTCGGTTTGTGCAGTGACATAGTACTGATCTGCTTGTGCGTAAAGTGCATCTATTCCTGCCAGCGTGCCAACATCAACTCCCGATGAGTAGAGTGTGTCAATAACATCCCCGGTTGATGATTGAGTTACCAGCATTTGACCGCCTGATTGAGGGAGTATGCAAGGCTCTATTAAGTAAGGCTGATATTGAACGGTAAGATTACCGAACCTTCCGCTTGGATCAAAATTAATTGTACTCCAGTAATTGGTATCTGCTTTTATTGTGGAGACAGGAATCAGTGGAATTGAATTCATCAAAAGCAATGTTGTTACAAGATTCTGATTTTGAATTCTATCATCCATTATTTGGTTACATCCGTCTCCAAGTTTTATAAAACCATCGTTAATAAATATTTCTGAACCGTCATCGTTAAGAAGAGTAGTAGCTTCGTAACCACCATTTTCATAAATAAGATTGTAACCTGAAAGCGGAAAAATATTTGGAGGATTACCGGCTAATGCACCTCTGAGATCAGGCTGTGAATTTATGCTGATATAAATCCCATTTATCAGGTTATCTGTAATGGTATTACCCCCGGTTTTAGGAGATGAATTCGCAATGGATAACCCAATAGTATGCCCGCTTATTGTGTTAGCTCTTATTTGCCCGCCAGAACTTGACATTAGTATTCCCGGCATACTTTCCAATGTGGAGTTAATTTGATTGCCAATGATATTTGTGTTTGAAGTGAATTCGATAAATATTCCCAGATCCGAATTGGTAATTGTGTTTGATTGTACCGTAATTTTATTGTTGTTTGTTACAACAATGCCTGTAGATGAATTTGTGATTATGCAGTTCTTTACTTTTGAATCAATAACCGGATTACCATTTATGTTTATAGCAGTTCCACAATTATCAAATGTTGAGTTGTTTATATTCAAATTTTGAAATGCGGGTTGAATCTCAGGCATTAGAACACTTAATCCAATGCTGCTGTTTTTTACTATACAGTTAGAAAGAGTGAAGTCACTTCCCAAATTAACCTGAATACCAGAACCTTCTATTGTTAACTCCTGATCATTAAAATCAAGAGTAAGCTTTTGTGAGGATGTTCCTTTTACAGTAGCCAGTCCATCTATTATCAGTCTTTTGCCGGAAGAAAAGATTATCTCTCCACCATCAATAGTTTTAATAGAGCCGCCGTCTTTTACTGTTATGTCTGCATTGGAATTGTATATTCCGGTTACTGTTAAAGTAGCGCCGTTCTCTATTATCATATCGTCATTTAATGTCCAACCCCCACCAACAGTTTCGTTGTAGCGAAGTCTTCCGCCGTAAAGTACAACGGGTGCTACTTGAAAGAGATAGCCTTCGCCGGCGGGGATAAGTTTACTATACATAAGAGAATTAGAAACGTTGAATGTTGTATCTACTCCACCCTCAACATTTCTGAAGCGCCAATTGGTATAGCCTGACAATACATTATCATAGTTAATGTACATCGTACAAGTCCTTTCGTCCACTAAATCTGTTAGTTCATTTAAAAGGAGGAAATGTCTATTATCGGGATTAGTTTTACCTTCTAAAAATCCTGTATGATAAAACACATTTTGTGAGGATGTCATTATAGATAGATAATCTTTTGTATGTATTATTCCGTTTTCTCCAGCACTAACCAATAAATTAAAATAGTTCCCTGTATAATCTAAGTTCATAAGTGTTAAGCCAAGCGTCCCATTTATCCGTGGTGATAGATCATCTTTAATATAATCGTAAAGTTCAGTAGGGTTAGAATTCTCATCAAGGATCGCATCGAAAAAAACTTGATTATCCGGATCGCAGGTAATATCTACCGTATTAGACCAATTTGGAAGATAATGCCAAAACATTATACCTTTAGCTCCGTGGGCAAGTGCGAGCATAACGGAAGCATTGAGTTCCAAAGGAGAGGGTCTTCTCCATCTACAATCAATAATACCGTCAATTTTTTCTGAGAATGTCTGCCCTACGTACCAAAAATCAGGTTGTGCCTGCCAGGCAAATTGGAATGATGATCTTAAGCCTTCCAAGGTTTCACTTGTTTCATATCCAACCTGAAATGGATATTTATCTATCATTAGCTGTTTTGTTTTACTTACGTTAACAAATCTTTTCAGATGTTCATCACCGTTTAAATAGCCCCGCCAATGAGGATAAATCTCTGTGATTGTCGGACTCCCACCCACACTGCTGACTAATGAATCTACTATTCTCATTGGTATGTATGTATCTATTGAATTTGGCTCATCATTCACATACCAGTATTTTAGGTTCTGAATATCGGAATGAGTAATAGAATAGGTTTTTATGTTCTGAATAGTTTGTTCAGTAATTATTGGATCTCCTGTCATAAAACCATTTTTCCAAACCAAATTATCATAAACCTCGACGTAGTCAGTATAAAGTTTGCCGATTCCAAACCAATCTAATTTGAATTCTACTCCCTGAAGTATGTAGTCATCATAAAATATTGTATCACCCTGCTGAATATTTTCCTCTGGAAATTTACCTGTGGCATTTGGCAGGTATCCATCGGGTAGGTGGTATGTTAATGGAAATGTATAAAATGAATTCGTTGGAAAATCCGATACTTTTAAGGTTCTTTCTACAAGCGGGATTGTCACGTAATCTTCTTCGAGTCCGTAAGTCCACTTATAGGTATAAGTAACTTTTAATCTGCATACTGATGAAGTATCAAGATTTTGAGAAGTGTTAACAAACGCTAAACGATAGGCCGCAGTGTAGTCTATTTTATTCCTATCCCAATTATAATCATAATTCTTGTCTTGATGATAATTTGGACCCCAAAGAACATCATTTACCTGAAAATCTATTCCATCATCAGTTACCCAGCAATCTGCACCCAGATATTCTTCAACGTGCCCATATAAGTAGTTAGAACCATTATGGCTATGCTTAAAACCTGTTTCCAGAAAAAAGAATGTGTCTCTTTCAGCCTCCCACTTATTATAATACCCTTTTGAATAATAAGATATGTAATCTTGCGGGCTGTTTTCTTTAACGCCCATCAAGTTGACAGATAAGTTTTGAGTTAAATCATTTATACCATCGACGATATAGTTCATCCCTGCTTGCTGAAGCAAATCTATCTCCTGCTGATTCTCTATGTGCGAAAAGACCCCAAATGGGAACTCAGATGATGATGGTGCTTCTTGAGCAAATAATATTTTACTCGAAATAAAAAAGAACAAAACTGAAAGAAACAAGAATTGTATTGCTCGTTTCATTTTATACCTCCTGATTAATTGTTGATTTATTATTTATTATTCCAATTCCGCTTTTGCGGGATGGGTGTTTCCATTTTTTAATTGTTTCATTGTTCAATTGTTAAATTGCTTTATTGTTCAATTGTTAATTTTTAATTCTTCATTTTTAATTTTTAATTATTCATTCTTAATTACTTCAAGTATATCATCTTTTTCATATCAGTAAACACTGGAATATTATTTTCGCTTCGAACCATTATCTGGTAAATGTAAATTCCTGATGAAAGATCCGAATTATTCGGAACGGTCGGGAGACCGTTCCCTACAAAATCTACTTCGTAGAAACCTGCCTCCTGTGTTTGATTGACTAATACCGAAATAAGCTCTCCTTTGATATCATAAACATAAAGCTTTACGTATCCTCTTTGTTTCAACCTGTAACTTATCTTTGTCGTTGGATTAAATGGGTTGGGGTAATTCTGGTAAAGTTGGTAGTCGGAAATCGTTTGTTGGTGGTCGGTAGTGGAAGTAAGTATAAATCCAACTTCTTCACTTGGCTCTGATTCATTGTCTTGATTGTCAACTGCTGTTACTTTGTAATAAATCCTTTCAACATAATCAGGAAGTATGTCAATCAAGTTTGCGACAGGAGTTGAGAGAAAAAGATTTGTCGAATCAATCTGAAAGTCTTTTGTCGTATCGCGATAAACATTGTAGTGATTAAAGTCAGCTTCTGTGTTCTTATTCCAGGTAATTCCAACAGTTAAGCTGTCGAGCGTTGCGTTTAAGTTCACGGGAGATCGTGGGGCTAAATCAAAGTAAGAATAGCTTTCACCAAAGGGACCACCGTATAGACCGATGTCACTTCTTGATCCATCTTTGTCAAGAATGTTCGGATCACCTGCATCAATTAAAGGAGAGAACTTCTGAAGATGAAAATCAAGATCACCTTTGGTTGAATCTTCATTTACTATCATTGGATCAACAGATAGGTTTGTGCTGTCGGGAGTAAAGCCACTGTAATTGACGTCATTATTCCAGGAATTATTGTAATGTGCATTTATACCTTGCCCTCCCGAATTAATTATACCATTATTAGAATTAATTACAGAATTATTTATTAATTGTATTAAATGGCTATCATCTCCTGTAAAGACAAAACCATTTCCCAATTCACCAAATACCTTATTATTATGAGTCTGATGAGGGACACCGGTGTTTATAAAGCCATCAGAATTAGGGAAGGATTGATTTGCTATCACAATATTATTAAATACTTTAGCTGTATCTGTATAACTTCCCTGATATCCTTTAGCATAATCTCCTTTTAAAACAATTGTATTGTTTGTTATGGTTGGCTTGCTGCCAAAGGCAATGAAAATGCCATCACCAGCAGATTCAATAATATTTGAGTCAATGGTAGGAGTATAACTTATATCAAATGCTTCGATGTGTACTCCAGAACCAAAATCAGTATTAGTATTTATAATATTTCCAGCCACCAACGAATTTGAATTAAAAATATTTATGCCTCTTGTTCTAATATCATTTAAAATATTTTTATATACAGTATGATTTGAATTTGATATGTATATAGCTTGCGATGCATTAGTTACATTATTTAATGTTATTAGACTATTATTCCCGCTTCCTGAGATCCCAATGGTGTTAATATTATTTTGAACAAAAACATTGAATTCTTTTAGGAGACAATTCTCTACGACCTGAATTGCTATACCAGTAATTTCAAAATCAATCATACAGCTATCCATACCTGCGCCGATAAGGCTCAAGCCGGGAATCATCACTACCTGCTCTTTGTAAGTGCCGTTGGCAACGTAAATGGTGTCGCCAAAGACGGAAATGTTAATGCACTCCATAATGCTATCGGCGGCGGTCTCCCAGCTTGTGTAGGGTGGGGTGCTGCTGCCGGTGGGGCTAACGTACCTGACGGTACTAATTAACAATGAAGAATTAAGAACTAAGAATGAAAGCAGGAGAGGAAGGAATATTTTTGGTTTCATAGAAACACCTGAGATTTTTGTTTTTAATTTAAGGAAGTTATTAGAGAAAAGACAGGGTGGGAGATGCGGGGGTTTAGATTTTAGCTTGAATTTGAATTGCTACATTAAATATTCCTTTGTCATCAATTTTAAATTTTTATGCAAAGAATATCTGAAAGGTTAGCTGCAGATTTACAGGTATAACTCAAATGCATTTATATTTCGATAAGCAAGGACAGAAAAAAAGGAGAAGAAATTACTTCTTCTCCTCAATTTTTTTATCGTCAGTTGAAGCTGTTTTTATTTCATCTTCAACATCTTTCAAACCTTTTTTGAATTCTTTTAGTCCTTTGCCAAGTCCCTGAGCTAATTCAGGAATCTTTGTAGCGCCAAAAAGAAGTAGAATTGCAAATATGATTACGAGCAATTCCCAAACCGTTTAAACCACCAAGCATAATTACCTCAATTTAAAATAAATTTATTTATTGATTGAAAAAGAAAGTTACCATCGGTTTTGCCGAGCACAGGATCAGAACATCTTTCGGGGTGGGGCATCATTCCAAGTACATTTCCCTTATCATTTATGATTCCCGCAATATTCGAAAGTGAACCATTAGGATTTGCTTCATCAGTGATACTGCCATCAGCATTTGAATATTTGAAAACAATCTGATTGTTTTTTTCAAGACGTGTTAATGTTTCCTCATCTGTGAAATAATTCCCTTCGCCGTGTGCAATTGGAACCTTGATGACTTTCTGATTTTCAAATAACTTTGTGAAAACAGTGTTACTATTTTCAATGGAAAGATAAACATCTTTGCAGACAAATTGAAGTGATTTATTTTTCAACATAACTCCGGGTAATAGTCCTGCTTCGAGTAAAATTTGAAAGCCATTACAAATACCGAGAACGATCCCGCCCTTTTCAGCAAATTCAATTACGGAGTTCATAATTGGAGAAAACCTTGCGATAGAGCCAGTGCGAAGATAATCACCGTAAGAAAATCCACCCGGCAAAATAACTACATCAGAATTTTTCAAATCTGTTTGTTTGTGCCAGAGAAAATTAACGCTAAATCCATTTATGTTTTTTAATACGTGGTATGCATCGTGGTCGCAATTTGAACCGGGGAAAACAACTACACCGAATTTATTACTCATGAAAATTTCTCAAGTGTAAATTCGTAATCTTCCATTATCAGGTTTGCGAGGAGTTTTCTACAGTATTCATCAACTTCTGATCTTGCTGAAGATTCATCAACCGTATCAACAGTAAACTCAATAAACTTTCCAATGCGGGTATCTTTAATATTACTCAGTCCCAAATGTTGAGCACCTTTTTCAACTGCTTTACCTTGAGGATCTAAAATGGAGGGGCGGCGCTTGATAATAACTTTTGCTTTGAACACTTAAAAATTCCTTATTTTTTTTTTCTGAACCAGTTAAACACGTGGCGAAAAATACCAAATAGAATAACGAAAACAAAGATGAAGAACAATCCTTTGTAGTTTGTATAAGCCAGCAGAAAAATAAATAAAATGATAAATAAAAAATGAAATGGTTTTTGTTTCAATGACTGCAATGAAATTTTTGGGATTGTATCATATTTAATTCTGCTTACCATTAAAAGGGAGAGGGAAATTACCATTGGTATAATAAAAATTGAAATATCCGGATCGCTGATAACTTCATAAAATGCGAGTATAAATAATGCGATTGTAATTCCTGAAGACGGTATTGGTAATCCTGTAAAATGAGTTTTCGAAAAGCCAATAAGCTGAACATTGAACCTTGCCAGCCGAAATCCTCCGGCTATCAATAATAATGAACTTAACATTACTCCCACAACTTCAAATTGATTGAGGTAAACCGAATAGATTAAAAAGCCGGGGGCAGCGCCAAAACTTATAACGTCAGAAAGTGAATCAAGTTCAACACCAAGTTCACTGCTGGAATTGGTTACTCTCGCGGCGAAGCCATCAAGGGCATCGAAGATTGCGGCAATAATAATAAGCCAAGCGGCGTAGAAATAATTATGCTCGGAAGAATTAATCATAGATAAATATCCGCAGAACATATTCATTGCAGTAAATAGATTTGGAATTACAGAGCGAGTGATTAAAGGCTTATTCATTTTCATTTTCGCTTGAAGAGAATAGTCTCTCCAGCTAAAACATTTTCGCCAAGTTTAGCAACTATATTAAAATTATCCGGCACAATAATATCAACGCGGCTGCCGAATTTTATCATACCAAATCTTTTTCCGATAGTAACGCTATCACCAATATTTAGATCTGTTACAATTCTTCGTGCGACAAAACCGGCAACCTGAGTAAAAAAAACTTTTCCAAAATTACTTTTAATACCGATTTCCATTCGCTCATTTTCCTGTGAAGCTTTATCGTCAAATGCTTTTATAAATTTTCCTTCGTGATATTTTAAATATTCGACTTCACCTGAAATTGGAATCCGGTTTACATGAACATTAAGCGGCGACATAAAAATCGAAATTTGTTTTCCTCTGGAAAGTAAGTAGTTATTTTCTTCAACTTCCTTAATTACTATTATTTTTCCATCCGCCGGAGAAATAATGATGCTGTCATCTTTCGGCGTGATTCGTTCGGGGTCGCGGAAAAAGTTTAATGTAAAAACCATAAGCAGTAAAGGGAAGATGATAAGAAAATACTTTAAAGCTTGATTACTCGCATAGAAACTAAAACAAATCATAACAAAAGAAACGAAAGCAACAATACCAATTGTAGAATAACCGTATTTAGTAAACATGCTGTTCAATTTTTTAAAAGATTAATAAGAAAATCGGAATACTTTTTCACGTCTGAAGGAGTGCTCAATTTATAAGGGTCAGGCAATTTTAAAGTTTTGTCTGAAGAAATCACTTTCAAACTTTGAGGGGAGAAATCTTCAACAAGAAAAAATTTATCGCTGTTTTTTCCGAAGACGCAGGAAAGTTCGGATAGGATTAAATTTCTTCTTTCAAAAAAAGATCTGAGAACGGCATTTATTTTCGAGCATATCCTTGTCATCAATCTTAAATCTTCAATTGAACATAAATCGAACGAAACGATATGACTTTCAGTTATGATCGAATCTTTATTTTCGCCGTAGTGATATTCAAAGATGGGCAGGTTTAAAATTTCACCTTCTTTGTGGTTGAAAATTTTTGCTGTTCTTTTATCTAAAGTATTTAAAATCTTTATGGAAAAAGGAATCCTACTGTGCTTCAAATTTAAAATAGAATTTGCTGAATGAAGTTTAACAAAGGCAGTTGGGATATGGAACTCCTTCAGGTAATCAAGAAAAAAAACGTTCAATTGTGCTGACTTCTGACCAAAATCTTTAGGTTTAATTTCTTTACCCAAAGAATTAATGAACAAATCCGGAAACTCTTTTAAAGCGTAGGCTTGTTCATCGAAGATTATGTTTGTCTGTCTTGCTTCGATAGTAAACTCCTTTAATTAAATAACGGGCGTGAAATTAGGAAATTTAAATGTATAAAGTCAAACTGATATATTATATTGCTTCAAAAAAACGAATATTTATTAAATTATTTTTTCGGAGGAATTGATGAAAGGCGGCATGCAAGGAATGCTCAAACAAGTGCAGAAAATGCAGGAAGAAATGCAGCGAGTTCAAGCTGAATTAGCAAATAAAACAGTATCAGCGGAAGCAGGCGGCGGAATAATTAAAGCCGTTGCCAACGGTCATAAAGAAATAATTAGCATTGAAATAGACGCTCAGGTTATAAAACCGGATGAAAAAGAAATCTTAGAAGACCTTGTTGTTGCGGCAGTAAATAAGGCACTAAATTCAGCATCAAAATTAGCTGAGGAGGAAATGTCCAAAGTTACAAAAGGTATGATTCCCCCCGGTTTAAATATTCCAGGACTTTAAATTGTTGATTGCTCAACCTCTTCAAACTGCTATTGATGAATTAAGCAAGCTGCCCGGTATCGGAAAGAAAACTGCACAGCGGCTTGCTCTTCATATTTTGAAAAGTGACAGCGCAAATTTTGAGAGCTTGGTTCGTTCGCTTACTGATTTAAAATCGAGAC
Source organism: Ignavibacteriales bacterium (assembly GCA_016709155.1). Classification (NCBI taxonomy): domain Bacteria; kingdom Pseudomonadati; phylum Ignavibacteriota; class Ignavibacteria; order Ignavibacteriales; species Ignavibacteriales bacterium. Next base: position 983,074 of record JADJEI010000013.1, read on the forward strand.
TAAGATTTTGTGAAAGATGTTTCAATCTTTCTGAACATGAATTGTGCGACATCTGTACAAGTCCGAAGCGCGATAAGCATTCAATCTGTGTGGTTGAGGAGGCAAGTGATGTAATTGCTATTGAAAAGTCCCACGAGTTCAGCGGAAGTTACCATGTTTTGGGGGGTGTACTTTCACCGCTTGCGGGGATAAATCCAGATTCATTAAAAATTAAAGAATTGATCGCAAGATTCAAGAGCGAAGAAATTTCGGAAGTCATTTTAGCGCTAAATCCAGATACTGAGGGGGAGGCAACTTCGCTGTATCTTGCAAGAATAATTAAACCGCTCGGAATAAAAGTGACAAGAATCGCCCGGGGATTACCTATCGGCGGTAATCTTGAGTTTGCAGATGAAGCTACGATTGGAAGAGCGATGCTTAACAGGATTGATGTATAAATTATAATTCCTAATTATACTGCGTCATTTATGATATTAATTTTGACTTAATATTTTATCGGCATCTTGTTATTATTACATTGAAATGAAAACGACTTTTAAAATATTCTTTGTCTTTCCAATTCTATTCATGGGCTGCGATATATTTACTACCCGTGATGCAGAAATCCCTTTACTTCCTCGAGATTCATTCCAAACTGCGGTTACTCCCGAAATTCTAATTGAGAATTTTGTTAATTCTTTAAGAGATAAAAATCCTGATAATTATGTGGTTTGTTTTGCGGATTCTTCATTCAGCACTATTCCATTTTTATTTTCACCATCAAGCGAAGCACTTTCGCAATTTCCTGATCTGCTTAATGATTGGACGGTTAAAAATGAGCGTCAGTATTTTATAAATATCGCAAACAAAATTACTGCAGATCAACCAATGACATTGGTTTTAGATCAAGTCAATCAAAGCTTGCAGGGCGATAGTGTTTTTTATGAAGCAAGTTATGCATTAAATGTTCCGCATACTGATCAATTTCCTGTTAATTATGCAGGAGTTTTAAGGTTTAATATCAAACGGGATTCAAGAGCTGTATATGTGATTTCATTTTGGCAGGATATAAAAAATGGAGAATTACCGACGTGGAGTGAATTGAAAGGGAGGTATTATTAAAATCTTTTTCAGTTCTATCTTGCTTGTTTTCATGCTTGAAAGCTGTACAAATCCTTTTGCCCCAACCCTTGATTTTTCAGATCAATCTTCGGGCACAGGGCTTTCTGATCAAAAAACAATTGACGGTGTATTCCAGAATTTTCAATACGCTTATACTTTTAAAGACACATTGATTTACGGGCAGCTAATCAGTAATGATTTTCTATTTACCTATCGGGATTATGAACAGAGTTTTGATGTTACCTGGGGCAGGGATGAGGATATAAAAACAACATTCGGATTATTTCAGAACTCCCAACGGCTCGATCTAATATGGAATGAAATTGTTCTTAGTACGATTGACAGTCTCTCAGCAAATGTAGTCAGAAGTTTTAACCTGACAATTACTTTTAACCCAACTGACGTTGTAAGACTTGATGGACGCGTTAATCTATCGCTTAAAAAAAATGTTGCCGATGAGAAATGGCAAATAAATAATTGGATAGACGAATCAAATTTTTAACTTAGCAGTATGCTTTCATTTTATTTAAAAGAATCTGTAAAAATAATTGGGCGTGCAGTTCCTTCTTTTTTACTTTCGCTTACTTCAATATTTATTGCTGTATTGCTGATAAGTATTTCATTAATCTCTATTGAGCTTTCAGATGCATTACAGAACAAAATTAAGTCAAGTTTCGGGCTGGAAATATTTTTAAAAGAAAATCTTACCGATAATGATTTCAGTATTATTCAGGAAGAAATTAACGGTGCACCGTTTTTCTCTTCAGTTGCATTTATATCAAAAGACAAGGCAGCCGAAATTTTTGTTAAAGAGACAGGCGAAGACTTTGCAAGAATCTTAGATTACAATCCACTTCCCGCATCCTTTAGTGTTAAATTAAAACCGGAGTATTTAGCCTCTGATTCACTTAAGATGATTACTGCTTCTCTGCAATCTCTCAATGGTATTGATGAAGTAGTTTATAAAGAGGAATACCTAAATCAGATCATTTCAACAATCGAGAGATTTAAATTTTACATTTTGATAGCCGCGATTATACTAATTCTGGTTTCGATATATCTGGTTTACTCTACCGTAAGTGCAGTCTTAAAAGTAAAAGCCGATGATTTTGAGACAATGAAATTGGTAGGGGCAAAAATCTCGACAATAAAAATACCCATCATTCTTAATGCGATTTTGATTGGTTTATTCTCCAGTATTTTAGCCTCGGGTGTGATACTATATCTTCTTAAATTTATCGAGAGAATTTCTGCAAACTCTTTTGAATTAATTAATTTAGAAATTGTCTATATCCTTTTTGCTCTTTTCATTGGTCCGGCATTGGGATTTGCAGTTAGTATTTTTGCGGTAAGAAATATCTCCCTCAAAATTTGATGTGTAAGGCAATTTTTGTAATTTTAATTCTTAGTTAGAAACTTTCTAAAAAGGTTATGAAAAATATTACACTTTTCTTTTTGTTGATGTTAGGCATTGGCTTCGTATCAACTTATGCTCAGCAGAGCGATGTTCAAATCGGCGGAAGTCTTGGACAATACAGACAAAATCAAGGCGCCTTGTTCGATTATTCGGACCCCGAAGCTGTTAATATAAAAGTTGCAGTTTGGGGTTTTGTAAAATACCCAGGCAAATACATTATTCCATCTTACAGCAGTTTGACAGATTTACTTTCTTATGCAGGCGGTCCGAGTGATGATTCACATCTGGATGAATTGAAATTAATCAGAACTTTGCCTGATTCGACACAAACTGTGATTGAGTTAAAATACGATGATATATTATGGACCGAGGAAACTAAAAGCATTTCCAAAACTCCTGAAATTTTTGCAGGAGATATTTTGGTAATTCCGGGCGAACCAAGACTCTATTTTAAGGATTACCTCTCGATTTCACTTTCAATCTTTTCAGCTATTGTTTCTCTTGCGATCTTAATTATTAATATTTCAAATTAGCCGGGGCTGCCAATTGAATAACATGACCAATTTTATTAAAGAAGAAGAATCAAACTCTTTAAAAGATTATCTGAATCTGATAAGAAATAATATTGTACCAATTTCATTGATCGTACTAACCAGTTTAGTTGTTTCTATTATTTATGCAATAGGCGCCAAAGATATTTACACTTCAGTTGCTTCATTAAAGATATCCAAACCCCAGGGCAGTATTCTCGAATCTCCCATCTTGCCGGAATTTAGTGATTATGGCAGCGATAGATTTATTGCAAATGAAATTGAGATTCTAAAATCCTACACTACACGACAAAAAGTAGCTGAAGCGCTGATGGACAGTTTTACTGTGTTTAATTCTGCCGAAAAATTTTATCTATTACTACATCATGAATTTGATTCAAAAGAGGATCAGCACCTTTTGCAATCAACTGACGATATTATATCTTTGCTTGCAAATGTTGTGACGATCGAACAAAAAAGGGGGTTGGATATAGTTGACATTACAGTTGAATCACCTTCTGCATTTGAAGCTGCCCTTATTGCTAATAGTTATTCTTCAATTTATAAAAGTTTGAATCTTGAAATCAATCGAAATCAATTAACTCTGGTTAAAGAATTTTTGCAGCAGCAAAAAAATGAAAAGCAATTGGAATTAAATCAAGCCGAAGAATTGCTGCAGTCATTTCAGGAGAAGGGCGGTATAATTGCGCTGGATGAACAAGCCTCTGTTCTGATAAATCAAATTTCACAATTTGAAGCACAAAAAAATGCTGCCGAAATTGACATCCAATCAACTGAAAAAGTTTTGAAAAATTTAAAAGAAGCGCTTGTAAAACAAGATCCTAAAATGGCTGAATATCTTGAGAGCCTCTCGACTGAAAGTCTATTCAAAGCAATGCAGGATCAATTGGCAAAGTATCAGCTCAATCGTGATATGGCTTTAACCGATAAAAATATTAATTCCGAGAACTCTCCGGTAATAAAAGAATATGACAGAAAAATTAAGGAGCTTCAGGAAAAGATTAATGAAAAATTGAAAGTAATTAAAGCTGGAATATTTGCCAGCAGTCCCGATGAAGTAAAGCAAATCTCTCAAAAAATTCTCGAAGCAGAAGTTAAAACTCAGTCATTAAAAGCTTCGATGAATGTTCTGGATACAATACTTAAAAACTATGACACAAAATTCAACCAGTTACCTAAAACTTCTATAGAGTTCGCAAGACTTCAAAGAAACAGAGAGTCACTGGAAAAACTTTATGTCCTTGTCGAAGAAAGATATCAGGAGGCTTTAATAAACGAACAATCTCAACCGGGCAATGTGCTTATGATTGATTCGGCAAGAAAAAACGAACACCCTTCGAAACCAAACAGACTTCTAATTGTTTTAGTTGGTTTAGTACTTGGTGTTGGAATTGCATTCGCATATATTTTTGTCAGAAATTATTTTGACAATACAGTTAAGACCCCGGATGATATGCAGAATAGAAACATCAATGTTCTTTCCTGGATACCACAGATTGAAGGAGTTGGATTAAATGGAGCGAAAGAGCTGGAATTTATTGTAGCTAAAAAACCGGACTCAATTCCGAGTGAAGCATTTAGAGCGATGCGTACCAGAATTCAATTCTCAAAAATTGAAAAAGATTCTTTAAAAACTATTCTAATTACATCCTCTGCTCCCCGTGAAGGTAAGACAACGATTGCTGTAAATCTTGCAGGAAGCTATGCACAGTCAAACAAGAAAACATTATTATTAGATTGTGATTTGCGTAAGCCGAGAGTCCATTCAATATTTGCGGCTCAGAGATATCCGGGCTTAATTGATTATCTTTTTGAACAGGTGAAGTTAGAAGAAATAATTCGACCAACTGGAATGAGTAATCTTAGTTTTATTTCAGCCGGCACCATACCTCCGAATCCTGCCGAAATGCTTGATTCACAACAGATGAAAGACTTCTTGAAATTGATGAAAAATCAATTTGATATTATTATTGTTGATAGTCCTCCAATTATTGCTGTAACTGATTCGGAAATTCTTTCGACTATTACTGACGGCTCAATCTTAGTTGTATCTGCAGATGCTACTGAAATAGATTTATTGGAAAAATCTGTTCAGCTTATTAAGAATAGCGGGTCTTCGTTCTTAGGAACTGTACTTAATAATTTTAGTTATAAAAGTGGATACGGATCTTACTACAAATATTATTATTATTACTCCCGAACACATGGAGAAATTAAACCTCCTGCAAAAGTGTAAAAGACAATTAAATATTCATCCAATTGAAAAACTATTTCATAAAATTATTTTTATTATATCTTTTTATAAGTCTCGGAAAAGTTTATTGCCAAAAAATTCCAGATTATAATGAGAGAAATATATTCTCCAGAATAGATTCCACTTATGCTTCCTCATTTATTAATAGTAATTATAATTCAGAAGCTACAGAAGGAATAACCGACCCTGATGGATATATGGTTGGTGCAGGGGATGTGCTTCTGATTTCAATCTCAGGAGTTGCAGAATTGAATTTGTCGCAAGCAATTGATAAAGAAGGGAATTTTTACGTCCCCAATGTGGGAGGGGTTAGCCTTCAAAATCTAAGTTTGTCTGAAGCAAAATTAAAAATAATTGCAGCTATCGAAAAGTATTACAAAAACGTTGATATTTTTATCTCGCTCGCTGGTTTCAGAAAAATAAAAGTGACTTTGATCGGTGATGTTGTAAAACCATTGACTCAAGTCGTTCCATCAAATTCAAGACTAAGTGATATTATATTAAATTCTCAGGGTTTAAATCCAACAGCAGATTTGCGAAATATTATTATTCGCTCAAACGATTTGGTTGAAAAAAAATGTGACTTCCTATCATTCTTAAGATTTGGTGATAAAACTTATAATCCATATTTACGCTAGGGTGATGCCGTAATAATTAATAAAATAGACCGCGTTATTCAGATAAGCGGAGAAGTTGCCTATCCAGCTATTTACGAATTTGTTGAAGGGCAAACGACTGACCAGTTGATAAATCTTGCAGGTGGATTTTTAAGTGAAGCAAAAAAAGATACGATTGAATTAATACGGTTTACTGAGGATGGGAAAAGCCAGAGTAGTAGTTACTACTCGTATGATGAAATTATGAGTGGTAATATCCCACTAAAAAACAAAGATCATTTAATTGTTAGAAAAATTCCCGAATATTTGATTGATAAATATGTTCATATTATGGGTTACGTAAAGTATCCGGGTTGGTATAAAATTATAGAAGATCAAACAACTCTGACAGAAATCATTCAGGAGGCAGGTGGCTTTTTAAAAGACGCCTCCTTAACCGAAGCTAAACTCATTCGAGTCGAAGATAAGTCCCTCCCCGATCCTGAATTTGAACGATTAAAATTAATGTTAGTTGCAGATATGACTGAAGACGAATACGATTATTTTAAGTCCAGATCAAGACAGCGGGGGGGTGACGTTGTCTTAGATTTTGAAAAGTTGTTTGTAAAGAAAGACTTGAGGGAAAATATTTTTCTTAAAAGAAATGATGAGATAACAATTCCCATTTCCAAAAATTATGTGATACTCCTTGGACAGGTTGTAAATCCGGGCAATGTTGTTTATAGTCCAAATTTTTCTGTCCAGGATTATATCAATGCTGCTGGAGGATTTGCCTGGCGCGCGCTTGAAAATCGGGTTAGAGTAGTTAAAGTTAAAACCGGCGAATGGATAGATGCCGATGATATTGATCAATTAGACCCCGGCGATACAATCTGGATTCCGGAAGATCCACCCGGTCCAAAATTCTGGGATGTATTTACAACTTCGTTACAAGTGTTGGGACAAATAGCCGCTGTTATAGCCGCTACTGTCGCAGTTATTATAGCTACGAGATAAATTATGACTTTACACGACCTTTTCCATTTAATGCTGGTTAATCGGGTTAAGCTTCTAACCGGCACAGCAATTTCTGCGGTAATAATTTTTTTATTTTTATTTTTGATTTCACCTGTTACATTTAATGCACCGGTAAGTATACTTCCTCCGCAAAACACTTCATCAATGAGTGGATTGGGTGGTCTATTATCCGGGGGTGATTTCACATCATTATTGACGGGAGATATGAGCTCTGCCAATTCTGAAATTTATATCCAGATATTAAAAAGCAGGACTGCCGGTGAATATGTTGTAAATAAATTTAAACTTAAAAATTATTATGATGTCGAAAGCACACAAAAAGCAGTTGAAAACTTACAGCAAAATCTAAACATCGACCTAAGCAAGGAGGGGATAATTACAGTAAGTGTAGATTTAAAATCGAAGTATCTACCAATGTTTACCGATGATCAGGATACATTGAAAAAATTTTCAGCTAAGATTTCAAATTCTTTTGTTGCGGCTCTTGATTCTATCAACAAAGAAAAATTAAGCTCTAAAGCTAAGAGTGCCCGCGAATATATCGAGATGCAAATTCAACTAACAAAAATTGATATGGATTCTGCAGAAAAAAAATTAGTTGAATTTCAAAAAAAGAATAAAGCAATTTCACTGCCAGAACAGGTCGAAGCAGTTATAAATGCTGCCGCTCAAATTAAAACGCAAATGATACAGACCGAAGTTGAAATTGGTTATCTTCAAAATAATTTAAAGAGCGACAATAAAACCCTTTTAGCTTTGAATCAAAAATTAAATGAGTTAACAAATCAATACAACAAAATGGAAATGGGAAATCAAGACTATCTGCTTGCCTTTTCTCAACTTCCTGAACTTGGCAAAGAGCTTGCCGATTTAATGCGCGAAGTCAAAATTCAGAATGAAGTTTATTTATTATTGCAGCAACAATATTATAAAGAAAAAATTCAGGAGAACAAAGATATTCCTACCATCGAAGTGCTTGACAAAGCTATCCCTCCCCTTAAAGCTGTTGCACCGCGTACCATTTTTTCAACTGCTGTTGGGGCAATATTTGTATTTCTCTTCTTGACATTGATTCTTATCTTAAAAGAAAAAAGAATTTTTAATTACACCACAAATAACCGGAATTAAATTTGGAAAAACAGACTGCATTAGTAACTGGTGGAGCAGGGTTTCTTGGCTCCCACCTTTGCGATAAATTATTAGGTGAAGGATTTAAAGTTATCTGCATGGATAACCTGATAACAGGGAGTACAAAAAATATTTCCCATCTCGCAGGGAATGACGATTTTATTTTTGTCAAACAAGACGTGACTAACTATATTTTCCTTCCGGGAAAGATTGATTATGTCTTTCACTTTGCTTCCCCGGCAAGTCCAATTGATTATCTGAAATTGCCAATTCAAACATTAAAAGTCGGTTCACTTGGCACTCACAAAGTGCTCGGGCTAACTTTGGAAAAGAAAGCAAGATTTTTATTAGCCTCTACCTCTGAAGTTTACGGCGATCCTGCAATTCATCCGCAAAGCGAGGACTACTGGGGAAACGTAAATCCAATTGGACCAAGGGGGGTTTATGACGAGGCGAAACGTTTCGCCGAAGCGATCACCATGGCTTATCATCGCTATCACGGCGTTGATACAAGGATCATAAGAATATTTAACACATACGGACCACGTATGAGATTGGATGACGGTCGAGCTTTACCGGCATTTATTGGGCAGGCTTTTCGTAATGAAGATATCACAGTATTTGGAGATGGTTCGCAAACAAGAAGTTTCTGTTATGTATCCGATTTGATTGACGGAATTTTCAAACTGATGATGTCAAGTGAAATTTATCCTGTTAACATTGGTAACACTGATGAAATCACAATCGAGGAATTTGCAGAGGAAGTTATAAAGCTTACAGGAACAAAAAGCAAAATTGTTTACAAGGAATTACCGGTTGATGACCCCAAAGTGCGTCAGCCGAATATAGAAAGAGCAAAAAAAATTCTTGGCTGGGAGCCAAAGATTAGCAGAACAGAAGGGTTGAAAATTACGATAGAGTATTTTTCAAAGAATTTTTCCTGACGTTATTTGGTGATGAAAAAGCAATTTTCTTCATTAGTTGTAGCGGCAGAATTCAGCGAGCGTCATTATTGTCTTATAAAGGTTCATTCAAAATTTTTCCCCGTTTTAAATGTTTAGCATTAGATGTATCAATAAATAGACTGGAATTTGTGAGTAAAAAATTAACTTCGACAATCGCCGGCGCATTTATATTTATTACTCTCCTTAATGTATTAGGTCGGGGACTGGGTTTTTCAGAGAAATGTTATTTGCAAAATACTTCGGAATGGGACACAATTTTGACATTTATTTAGTTGGGGCAGTTTTGCCGATGACTATTAACACGAGTATGTTGTATTTTGCACAAAACTATTTTATCCCCTACTACACTTCCTTAAAAGTCTCAAAATACCATTCACTTGCCGAGTTTATTTATCATACATTTTATTTATTTACAATAGGTTCATTTTCAATATCAATAGTGCTATTTCTCTTCTCTAAATCTATCATTAGTTATTTTATCAACCCTATCGATACTTTTGCATACGAAAGTGCATTAAATATTTTTCAGATATTTCTTATAACAATTCCTCTAAATGCAATTATTTCGGTTTTAATCTCATATCAGCAGGCTGAGTTTAAATTCAAATATCCAGCTATATCTAGACTAATCTTAAATTTAGTCTTGATTCCTATGCTTTATTTTTTTAATGAAGCTTTAGGTATTTATATAATTCCGTTAGCTTTTGTTATAGGGACAGTATTACAGTTTGTCTATCTAATAATTAAGGTCAAGTTAAATTTAAAACCATACATGTTCTTTGTTATCTCGAAAAGGAGTAATCCTGGTCTCGGCTATACGATTATTTATATTCTTTTAATTGAATCAATCAGTCAATTATATTTGCTTGCGGACAGATACTTTTTTGACTTTGTAGGTGAGGGTGGTTTGTCTGCATTAAACTATGCCGGAATATTGTATTTGCTACCAATCTCTATTATTTCTATCGCTTTGACAACTGTGATCTTCCCAAAACTTACAACCAATATTCAGAGAAAAGAATTTGAAGCGTTGAATAAAAATGTGAGCGATGCAATAAGTGCTAACCTTTTTATTTTTGTGCCTATTAGTTTCTTCTTCTTTTTTTATGGCAATGATCTAATTAAAATATTGTTTGAGCGAGGAAAATTTAGCGCAGAAAACTCAATGATAACTTTTGGTGTATTAAAATATTATACAATTAGCTTAGTTTTCAATGCCGCCTATTCTGTCTATAATAAATTGCTCTACGGAGCGCACTTGATGAATGGATTAGTCATTATTACAATAAGTGGGGTCATACTAAAGATTATTATGAATTTCACATTTGTTGGCAGATATCAACAGAATGGGCTAGCGCTTTCTACTTCTATTAGCTACATTTATTTTTTTCTATCAAGCATTATTCTTATTAAATACAGAATACCGGAAATAAAGCATTTATTGTTCTTTAAAAATTTATTTTTCTATTTAATAACCGGGCTCATATGTTATTCCATAGTTGAGATATTATTTGATAGTTTTTATACTCTTAGTTATTACAAAGATATTTTTAAAATCATTTTATTTTATACATTATTTTTATTTAGTCTTACATTATCTGATCATTATTCGGTCAAGCTTATATCGAGCTTAATCAGAACGATAAAAACTGCAAAAACAATTTAATTAAAGAATTTAATGATTGAAAAATTTAAAAACTTAATTCTTGCTTCACATTTCAATTCTTTGAATCAAGAATTTAGTATTTTAATTCCCACAATCTTCATGACGCTCATTATGGGCGATTTCTCTATTTATGTCTCAATTGTTATAATTTGTCTCTTTCCGGTTTTTGTTTTCGGTGAGAAGTACATCATCTTCTGTATCATTGTAACTTTATTTACATTAGTCGGCGATTTAGGCGAATCGTTAAGATCCGCTGTACAATTTATAAATTTCACATTACTTTTTATTTTATTCTTGAAACACTATGGATTAAATTTTAGTCAGTACCCTAAACTTCCTAAATCATTAAATGCCTTCATAATGCTCTACTACTTCTCTATGTTTCTTTCGGTAATATTATCTCCACATTTCCAAGCTGGGATACAAAAAATTGTTAGACAAACAGAGTTCTTCATCGTGGCATATTTTTTATTTTCTCTAATCAGAAGTGAAGATTTATTAAGAACTATATTAAAAGCTTTTATTACCGCAAGCATAATAATTGTTTTTTCCAGTTTCGTAAATTTTTACTCTGAAGGATTTGCTCTTTCAGATTATGGCATGGGCAAAGAAATTAGAGTAACTGGACTAATGAGCAATATACTTGCAACAAGCACATTCTACGTCATCGCCGCTCCTTTAGTAATAGTATTTTTAATCCAAACTCAAAACAAAAGGATAAAAATAATATTATGGTCATGTATAGTATTATTAATTTTGGGAATACTTTTAACCGCATCGCGCTCAGCGGTATTTTCGGTAATTCTTAGTACGTCATTTATCTTTTACTATTATCATAGGAAATTAATTATAAGTTTTTTTTCCATTCTTACTTTTATTAGTTTAATAATTTTCTTCACCCCGTCTTTAAACCACATAAGTTCCATCGTTTTAAGAACCGAAGCCGGATTAAGTCAAAGGCAGCATTATTGGACTATGGCTTACAACATGATCGAAGATAATTTATTATTTGGAATAGGTCCGGGATCGTATGGTTATGAAATGTATAATTACTTCCCAGTCATCGTGATAGCTGGATTGGAAAAGTAATCATTAACGTAAATGAAATTACTGAGGGAAGTAATAATTCGCATAATTATTTCTTAGTATTCATCTCAGATTTGGGTGTCCTGGGATTTATTTTATCATTAATGTTGCCGATTGTCTTTTTCAGTGTAACAATTAGGACTTTAAAAATGTATGAAAAAGTTGAAAGAAAAACATTTTATTGTTTGGTTGGTGTTTCTGCAGCAGGCTCAAGTATGTTCGTCAAGGCGATGATAGATGGATTGGGCATTTTATCCTACGGGTTTATTAGTGCAGATATGCCTTTTTGGTTAATGTTTATGGGAATTATATTTTTTTACTTAAAAAAGAAAAATGAAAATCACTCTATGGTAATCCAAACTGTACTTTAGAATAATCATTCTTAAATAACTAATGAATAATTTTGTGTTAAATAAAATAAACTGATTAGTATGCTTTTTAATTAACGTTTCTTGTTAATATGAATCTTCAAAAGTACAAAGACTATTTTAATAAAATATCTATTTTCTTTTCTTTAAATTCTGCCAACTATTGGAATACTATAACCCCATGCAGTATCAAGGAAAAGCCAGTTGTAGTAGGTAAGTACTATCTAAATTTTATCACTAAGAGTAATTATATCGGACAAATGAGTGAAGAGGGTATTCCTCTTTATAAATTAGGAGGCTCAGAACCTTTTTATCATCCTATTGTCATTTGTCAGTACGCGTTAGGTCTTTTTGAAAAATCGATTTTATGTAACCACTTAGATGTATCCTTGAAGAATAATTTTTTAAATCAAGCTGATTGGCTGGTGAAATATTTTCAGGAAAAGAAAGGCGTGTCCGGTTGGCATTTGAATTTCGATATAAAAAAGTATGGGATTAAAAAACCATGGATCTCTGCGATGGCACAGGGTGAAGCAATATCAGTACTTGTAAGAGCAAACCTCCTCACTAATGAGCGATTATATCTCGAAATCGCTGAAAAGGCACTCATACCATTCAATCTAGATGTTCAGGATGGGGGATTTGTAAATAGGTTCGAAGGATTTCCGATTTATGAGGAATATCCTTCACTGTATAAGACGGTTGGAGTTTTAAATGGTTTCATATTTTCGCTTTTTGGATTGTATGATCTATTGATTCATACTAAGAGTGAAAAAGCCAAATTCTTTTTTGCTCAGGGTGTTGAGTCATTGAAAAATATCTTAAAATTTTATGATCTTAAATACTGGTCTCAGTACTATTTATTTGACTACCCTAACAAATACCCTGCTTCATTCACTTATCACATTTTAGCAACTGAGCAGTTAATTGCTCTATATTTCTTAACTGGTGAAAATATTTTTCTAATTTATTCTGAGAAATGGAAAAAGCAGGGAAAGAGTGTTATTAACAGACTACGTATATTAATTTTTAAAATAATTTATGCCCATACTTTAAGTTGATCAGATTCATCAAAATAAAATTATAAATGCCAGGAATAAGTTTAATATATAATCTAAAACAATCAATAGAAGAATTGTTTCCTAATATTAATTTAGCGATTAGACAATCAATTCATAACAATGATTTTAAAATCATTGATTTATTGAAAACGAAAAACCTGTTTATCGCTGGTACAAAATATGAAAATTACCCTCTTGATTTTCTTCGCAATGATGAATTCAAAGTTATTTTGGAAGGTAAAATCTATAACAAATCAGTCGGTCAGATTAATAAAGAGATAAATTCTATAATTCGGAAAATTGGCGATAAAGTAGCTCTTAAAATGTCAGTATTAAAATTTATTTCTGAAACAGATGGTGATTATTTGTTCTTGATTTATGATTCAAAGAAAGAGATGCTGTTCCTTTTTAACGATTTGCTTGGTCGACTTCCTTTTTATTTTACTTTATGGAAAAGTAATATTATCATTTCACGTGAGATTAGATTTCTTTCAAACATTTTGGAGAATAGGGATTACGATAAAATAGGAATCGCACAGAGCCTTTTGTTTGGTTACCCGCTCGGAGAACGAACTTTTATTGAAAACTTTAATAGGGTGCCACCTGCTTCACTAATTTTTATAAGTTTGAAATCAGGAGAATGGGAAAATTCTCGGTTGTATAATTTCAATTTTGAAATTAAAGAACATTCCAACCTGAGTATGCAAAAATGCACAGATGAATTAATCGATCTTTTGACAGAATCTTGTAAAGCACGCTTGTCCCCAAACGCTAAAAATGTTTTATCTTTAAGCGGAGGACTTGATTCAAGAGCATTAGCAATTATATTAAAGAGTACAATGCTCGATTTTTCCACTGCAACCTATTTGGGTTACAAAGAGTTCGCAGACAAAGATGCTGTTGGGGCAGAAGAAATTGCCCGGAGGCTTAATTTAAAATGGGAATTAATAAAAGTGGGAACACCGAAGGGCATTGATGTTAATAAATTAATAAAATATAAAAATGGACTGAATACATTATCCTCAGTCTTTCTATTAACTTTTTATGAACAGTTAGTTCATAAATTTGGAAAAAATATGGTATACATCACCGGCGATGGAGGGGATAAAATATTCCCAGATCATCGCCCAGCGCAAAAAATTAGAAGTTTAAAGGAGTTAGCAGAATATCTCATTTCAAATAAATATTTCTTTACTCCAGCTAAAATCGAGAGACTTTTAGGAATTAAAGAGGCAGATCTAATTGAGGGGATAACCACTCTTTTATATAGTTATCCCGAACAAGGATTAGAGTTTAAATTTGAGAGATTCACTATCGTGGAAAGAGGAATTAAATGGTTGTTTGAAGGAGAAGACAGAAATAGATTTTTTTTCTGGAGCGTAGCGCCTTACTATGGTCAGTTTGTTTTCAACTATGCAATGAATGTCCCCGATAATTTGAAATCTGGGCATAAATTATATAATAATTTTTTAGCAAGACTCTCACCTGAATTACTAAAAGTTAAAAATGCATTATGGAATGTACCCGCTGACTCTTCTGATATACGCTTCCGTACTTTTAATTTTATGAAGGATACCGTTTACCCAAAGCTTCCAGGTGCGGTTAAAAGAAGACTAAGAATGATGATAACGAAAACTGCGAAGATCGATCTGACAAACCACAAGCAAATGAATGAACTAGTTGAAAAACTTTCCAATAATAAAATTATTTCAAACTATTTTTCTGTCAACGAATTGAAAAAAACAAAAGTAATGAACAAGACGGAATTTTATCTCTTATTAACAATACTTTTGGCGATTGACGATATTGAACCCTCTGAGAGTATTCTAGATAGTTATTATGAACAAGAATTTATTTAGATAATTCAATTCGTAATCATTCCAAGATTAATTATCCAATGCAAGCAAAGCACGAAAGAGAGTTTTTCCTTAAATTTGATAAGAGTTTTAATACCTCAACTTTTTTAAAGAGACATAAGTTTATAAACAGTTTTTTAATATTAACATTCGATATCGTCTGCATAATTTCACGTAAAATTTTTGCCTCAAAAACTAATTCAAAAAAGGTAATTGGTATTTTATCTTTTCATCGGTTAGGGGATACTGTATTTACAATTCCTGCAGTGAGGGAAATCTTCAATCATTATAAAGATCATAAGGTTATTATTTTTTCCTATCCAGAGACGAAATCTATTTATGAACTCGAATTTCCAGAAGAGAATATTGTTGCACTCGATAAAAATGGATTCAGGTATGGAAGAAGAATTGCTTCAAAAAAAATAAAGAACTTTATTAAAAAACATTCCCCTGATCAAATATTTGATATTACTGGAACACCAGCATCTGCTTCTATTATTTATAATAGTCGAGCCAATGTTGTAGTTGGAATGAATATCCGATTCTTTAAAAATCTCTACACAAAATTTGTCCCGATTAGGACAAAACCTCATTTAATGGATAGATATATGGATATCGTAACTCAAGTTATAAGTGTTGACCATATATTAAATAAGTATGAATTTGGTATTCAGATTATTCAACCATGTAAAATAATGATTCATCCATTCGCGATTAGAAAGGCTAAGGAATGGAATCTGAATAAATTCCTTAATCTTGCGTCCGAGTTAATAAAAGAATATGATTTAGAGATGATTTCGCCTGATGGATTTTTAAGTAAAGATGAAATGAATGAAATTAATCAATTAAATATCCCGTTGACGATTACAGCGGATATTAGCAGCCTCATTCAAAAAATTCGTGAGGCCTCAGTTTTTATTTCGAACGACTCTGGACCAACATATATTGCAAGTTTATTGCATAAGCCAACTTTTACAATTTACGGACCGACAAATCCAACTTACTCTTTGCCTCATGGAAATGGGCATAGATTTGTTCGATATCAGATACAATGCAGCCCTATTGTCGAGCAATATTGCTATACTCACGCTGGAATTAATTGCCTGTCTTACGAATGTATGAATCAACTTTCAGTCGAAAAGGTTCTTATAGAGGTTCGGTCGTTTCTTGATGAATTAGGGCTACAAAAAACAAAACATCATATTTTATAAATTTATTACACTTAACAACTATTTTGGTCTTTGTATGAAAGTGTTACTTTTAGCTGATCCTTCATCATCGCATACAATTAAATGGGCGAACACCTTAAACGCAAGCGGAATAGAAATTTTCTTATTGGGACTAAAGAAATTTGATAGAACTCAGTTTGCAGATGGGGTACAAATATTTTCGCTCAATACGCCAGAATTTATTGGTTCAAAATTAAATGGAAGTTTTTTAAAAATTTATTATATCAAAGCACTGCCAAAATTATTCGATATCTTAAACCGAATAAAACCTGATATTTTACATTCGCATTATGTTGCAAGTTATGGATTGATCGGAGCATTATCTCATTTTCATCCCATGATTACTTCGGTTTGGGGGATCGATATTCTAAAGTTTCCTAATTATTCATTCCTACATAAAAATTTAGTTAAATTTGCTCTAAACAAATCTGACTATATATTTGCAACAAGTGAATATCTAAAAGCACACGCTCAAAAATATAGTAATAAAGCTATCAGTCTTACTCCATTCGGCGTCAATACAAATATATTTAAACCAGATTTTACATACCAAGATGACGATGAAATAGTAATTGGAACAATAAAAAATCTTGAGAGTAAATATGGGATTGATTTTTTGATCAAGGTTTTTGCGGAATTAAAATATAGAATGCCTACCCATAAGTTAAAATTATTAATTGTTGGAGGGGGATCATTACGATACGAATTAGAGAAACTCGCTGAGGAATTAAGTATTCGAAATTATGTAGAGTTTACAGGTCATATACCGCATAATCAGATATCAGAATATCATAATAAAATAGATATAGCTTGTTATTTCTCAAATGTCGAAAGTTTTGGCGTATCCGTGCTCGAAAGCTCTGCGTGTGAAAAACCTGTTGTCGTTTCAGATGTTGGAGGCCTACCTGAAGTTGTTCAGCATAATCGAACCGGTTTCGTTGTGAAAAGTAATGACATTAAAATGTCCGTCGAGTCTATCGAAAAATTAATTCTTGATAAACAACTGAGAAGTAGTTTTGGGAAGGAAGGTAGGAAGATGGTTAAAAGATTATTTGAAGAAAAAGATTGCGTCAATCGTATGATCAACCTTTATAAAGGAATTTTAAGCGATAATAAAAATGTTGATTAAGAAAATTCAAAATATTGACCTAGACCGTATTGCATTGATCCACAAATCATCTTTTGATGATTCTCATTTTTCCAATGCCTTCAGCAACTCAATGATGATTCAATATTTAAAATTATTGATTGAATTAAATCCATATTCGTACGCTATATATTCAGAGGATCAGTCAGAAGTGATAGGGTTCATCATTGCTGGAGAGAATACTCAAAAGGCGGTGAATATCTTTATCAAGCATCATTTTATGGAACTTATGAGGGTTCTGATTCTAAACCCGAGATTTATTGTGGCTAAATTTTATGAAACATTTTTTAAAGTGACCAAGCATATACAAAAGGAAACTCGTGTTAGAGTGTACAAAATATCGATAGCAACTGAATATAAAGGAAAAGGCTTGGGAGGGAAACTGCTAGATTTTTTAGAGACTAATCTAATCAATGATGAGATATTCGAATTCGGGCTTTCAGTGCATAAGGAGAACAAGTCTGCAGTTAACTTTTATTTGCAAAAAAAATTCACTTTATCTCATGAAGATAGAAAATCACTATTCTTCGTTAAATCAATAAAAAAATAAAAAAACATTTGAATGTTTTGATCTCAGCTATTTGTCCGACATATAACGAAAAGCTTTGCATCGAAATAATTATAAACTTCTTCCTCAAAGCTAAACCTCTTGATAAAGAATTATTAATTATTGATGGCGGCTCAACTGATGGTACGGAATCAATAGTGGAAAAGTATGCCTCCACTTACCCTCAAATCAAACTCTTACACAACCCAAATAAGTATGTACCGTTTGCATTGAATATTGGAATTAAAAACTGCAGCGGTGATCCTATTATTAGATTAGATGCACACACAACTTATGCCGAGAATTATTTCGAAAAAATAATTGAGACATTCCAACAAACTGATGCGGACATTGTAGGTGGTCCTATGAGAGCCGTTGGTAAATCAAGTTTTCAAAGCGCTGTTGCATTTGTTACTTCAACCAGTTTTGGAATTGGGGATAGTAAAATTCATAACCCGGATTACACCGGTGAATCTGATCATGTCTATCTTGGTGCATGGAAGCGAAGTTTATTTGATGAAATAGGTTTTTTCGACGAAAAGTTATTCCGAAATCAGGATGATGAATTTCATTATAGAGCGAAAAGCTTCGGTAAAAAAGTTTACCTCAATTCTGAAATCATTTCTTACTATTCGCCGAGAAGCGAATGGAGTAAATTATTTTCTCAGTATTTTCAGTATGGTCTTTTTAAACCTTTGGTGCTCAGAAAAATTAAATCTGAAATAAAACTTCGTCATTTAATTCCGTCGTCATTCTTTCTCTATTTAGTGATTATTTTCATTTCGTCAAATTCATTTTATGAGAATATCCCATTATTTATTTATTTACTTTTAAACTTTTATTTTTCGTTCCGAAATAATTTGTCACTTTTAGAAAAATTTAAATGTCTCATTGTTTACCCTACAATACACTTATCTTATGGAATAGGTTTCATTATAGGACTTTTTAAAAGATAGTGTTTAAATAATAAAATCTTTAATTAATCACTTTGTTACAATTAATTAGAGTAGTATTTTCTCAAGCCATTTATTGATTTACTAATTACTGAATTGATCAAAACTTATTTATAACTGAGAAATTAAAAATCTTTTATTTCTTCAAAATATTATCTTAAATTTGTATTACCTTTTTGAATAATGATTTTATGAACAAAGATTACCTGCTTTTTCACAGACCATTTATTTCTGATGAAGAAATAAATGAAATGGTTGATACTTTGCGCTCTGGCTGGCTTAGTATGGGACCAAAGACTCTAAAGTTCGAGCAAGAATTTAATAACTACATCGGTGCACGAAAATCCATTGCTGTAAATTCATGGACTGCAGCCGGTCACCTGACGTTAGAAGCTTTTGGAGTAAAACAGGGCGATGAAGTTATTGTGCCGACAATGACCTTTCCTGCTACCGCTGAAATT
The DNA here is from genome assembly GCA_016709155.1 of Ignavibacteriales bacterium. Lineage (NCBI taxonomy): Bacteria > Pseudomonadati > Ignavibacteriota > Ignavibacteria > Ignavibacteriales > Ignavibacteriales bacterium. The sequence goes on from JADJEI010000013.1 coordinate 1,002,498, forward strand.
GTTTGTTACTTTGGAGCAAAACCGGTAATTGTTGATGTTGATCAAGATACCCTTAACATTTCGCTTGAAGCGATTGAGAAAGCCATTACACCTAAAACCAAAGCTATAATTCCTGTTCATTATGGCGGTCAGCCATGTGATATGGATGAAATACTTGAACTAGCTAAAAGATATAATTTACGTGTAATGGAGGATGCTGCTCATTCTCTACCTGCCACTTATAAAGGTAGGAAGATTGGAACAATTTCAGAAGTTACTTGCTTTAGTTTCTATGCAACTAAAACACTCTCAACTGGTGAAGGGGGAATGATCTGCTCTAACAATGAAGAACTTTCTGAACGTTGCGCTATTATGCGTTTACACGGAATCAACCGTGATGCTTGGAAAAGATATACTGAATCCGGTTCATGGTATTATGAGGTAGTTGCACCCGGGTATAAATATAATTTTACTGATCTTCAAGCCTCGCTTGGATTACCGCAGCTTAAAAAAGTTGATGCAATGTGGGAATGGCGTAAAAGTATAGCAAAAAAAATATACCGAGGTTTTAAAAGACAATGATATGTTGACTTTGCATACAATCAAACCGGATCGCGAATCTTCCTGGCACCTTTATCCGGTAAGACTTAATTTGGAAATGCTGTCTATTACACGTTCGGAATTTATAGAAGAAATGAAAAAAAGAAATGTTGGAGTCGGGGTTCATTTTATGCCGGTTCATCAACATCTTTTTTATAATAAAACTTTTAATCTTGATGATAAGGATTACCCGGTCGCTTCCGCAGCTTTTCCGCGGTTAATGTCATTACCAATCTACCCTGGAATGACTGATGAGCAGGTTCACAAAGTTATAGATGTACTTCTTGATTTATTGAAAAAGTTTAGAAGATAATTTTACCAACTATGGGCAAACAGGGAAGCTTTCTCAAACGAGCTACCGATATTATTTTAAGTTTGATTCTTTTGATTATTTCCTCACCCCTCCTTCTATTATTCAGTATCCTAATAAAATTTGAATCACGTGGTCCGGTTTTCTTTATTCACGAGCGAACTGGATATTTGGGTAAACCTTTTCGCATGATAAAATTTCGGGGTATGATAGATAATGCTCTCGAATTTGGACCTGTTCTTACTCAGGAAAACGATCCCAGAATTACAAAAGTTGGAAAGATCATGAGAAGGACTAGTATTGATGAGATACCTCAAGTGTTTAACATACTTAAGGGTGAAATGAGTATTGTCGGACCCCGACCTGAGATGGTGGCAATCACAGAGAATTATAATGAGAAGCAGCGTGAAATTTTCAAAATAAAACCAGGGCTGACAGGCATCTCACAAGTTAGCGGTAGACAGAAACTAACACCAGAACAGCGGGTTCAAATGGAAATGGAATACTACAGACAAGAAACTTTTTTGAAAGATTTAAAAATATTTTTTAAGACATTTGCTGTCATAGTTTCAAACGAGGGTAACATCTGAATTTTGCTTTCGTAATCCAAGATTACATTAATACGATTTTAATCGATAAAAAAAGTGCTTTAATTTTTACACTTGCTTACGTGCAACTAAAAAATTAAGTTTTGAAAAAAAAATTAGAGAAGAGTGCTTAATGAAGATTAAATTGATTCTAATACTGGTTGTGTTTGTTTTGCCCGCGTTTATTTTTTCGCAGCAAATTAAAATCCTCGAGTCGAATAATAAATCCATTAAAATAGAGTTTAACTTCGAAGGGGGGTATCAAATCAGGGACACTCTTTACGAAGGCAAAACTTTCCAGTACATTACTTCTACTAAAGAGTTCTATAGAAACCCAGGTGAACCTTGGCTGCCACTTTTGAATTTAAGTTTAGGTATTCCGTTTAACTCGACTCCCTCGATAAAAATTTTAGTTAATGAACAAAATACTATCACCAACAAATTTATAATTCCATTTCCAGCCGAAGATCCGCTTTTTGAAAAATCTGATTTTGATGAAGTAGATTATAAAATTTATGGGTCAAATAAATATTTCCCAGACAATAAGATCAGTTTCGATGCCGACTACGTTATGCGATTCGCACGAATAATGCCCCTCAAAGTTTCGCCTTATCAATTTAATCCGGTTACAAGAGAACTAAACTATAGCAAAAGAATAGTTATCCAAATTGATTATAACGAAAAAATCCTCTCAGACTTTTTCCCGATTAAAGACGGTTTTACAGATGACTACTTAAAAACCTCAGTGATTAATTCTACCCAGGCACTTCAGTGGATTGGGAAGAAGATTAGTATCCTTCCAAATAATCCACTGGAAGATTATTGGTATGATCCAGCAAAAGATTTTTTCAAAATATATTTAAAGACAAAAGGTGTTTACAGGTTAACTTATGATTATTTAGCTTCAAAAGGGATGCCTCTCTACCTTGGTATGCCAAGTTCAAATTTCAATATTTATAACGATGGTGTTACAATCCCAATTGATATTGTTGATGGCGGAGACAGCACATTTGATCACGGTGATTATGTCGAATTCGTTGGATATCCTCCAACACCCACCCCTTATTCGAATATGAATATTTATAATTTAAGTAATGTATATTGGATATCTTATCAGGAGAACACTACCCCGCATAGATATATAAACACTAATGGATTCCCTTCCACATACAGCAGAACATTTACCTCTGAACCGGAGGTTCTCCATTTTGAGAAAGATTCTTTATACGAACGATTGGGCTATGTTCCAATAGAAATGAGTGGGATGACAGACTATTGGTTTTGGGGTAAAGCTACTGCTCAAAACAGGCAGGCACTTTTTGGGTTTGAAGATTTATTTAAAGAATTTCCTAATCGAAATCTTGATTCCAATTGGGTGACTCTCCGAGTCAAAATGCATGGTATGACCAATTCTTCTTCCTGCACTACTGATCATAAAGCCGAGATAGAATTGACCGATCAATTCATTGGCTCGATTATATGGGATGGACAAAAGGAAGCTACTTTCGAAAAACGATTTTATGTCTCAAATGATAGTATAAGAATCTTTCCAATAGGTAATAGACTAAATGTCTGGGTAAGAGGAGATATCTGTCCTACCACTTCTGGAGTTAATAGTGATGAAATTCGAGTAAACTGGTATGAGTTTGAATACGAAAAGACAAATAGAGTCGATGGTACATACTTCATTTTGAAGAGTCCGAAGAATAGTGCCGGTGTTAATCGTTATTGGCTATGGAATTGGGAAAGTGATAGTATGAAAGTTCTTATCCCTTCAAAGTCTAAAATGATAAAAAATCCCCAAAAGTTTAACGACGATATCAATTCCTTTTTATTCGTTGACACAGTAAATACTCAGACTGAGTATTTCTGTGTTTCTGATAATTCTTATCTATTACCAGATTCGATTGTTCGTAATACGGCTTCAGATCAGAGAAATATTTCGAATGGTGCAGACTATATTATTATCACACATCCTGATTTTATTGAAGCTGCAAATAGACTCGCTGAATTCAGAATAAATAATTTCACTGATTCATCTATTACCAATCCGAGGGTAAAAATAGTAGATGTAAGAGATATTTATAACGAGTTTTCTTTTGGCTTACTCGATCCTTATGCAATTAAATATTTTGTTCAATATGCTTTTGAAAATTGGCAATCTCCTGCTCCATCCTATATTACCTTGATGGGTGATATGTCCTATGATTATCGACATCTAATAAGTACCGATAGGCTCAGTTACATACCTGCCATCCCTTACTTTGCTTCTGGTTATGGACAGGCTGCAAGTGATAATAATTTTGTTGCTGTGACTGGTACAGATCTATCACCTGATCTTGCGATTGGAAGACTCTCATGTGAAACCATAGAAGAAGCAAATATACTTATAGATAAAATTCTTAATTATCCCGGTGATAATTCAAAGGACTGGAAACAGAATGTATTACTGCTCTCATCCGGGTTGAGCTTGGAGGACGAGAACTCATTTGGCTTTAATGATGCAAATATATTATTACAAAATTCTTATATTTATCCGGAAGGTTTAAATACAACGAAAATTTTTAGATATCCGAACAAACCCGAGTACATCGAATTTCAAGGTGAAGGACCCCAAATGCGTGAAGGATTTAATGAGGGGGCAGTCATAGCCAATTATTATGGGCATGGAGGAGGTTATCAATGGGACTTAGTATTTTTGAATGATGATATATACTTACTTGAAAATGGAAACAGGATGCCTTTCATTTCAAGTGTAACTTGTTATACGGCGCACTTTGATAATCAGGACGTTTTTGGCGAACAATTTAATAAAGTACCGGGGAAGGGAAGTATAGGATTTTGGGGCAGTTCAGGGTTAACTTATTGGGGTGTTGGCAAAGATATTAATCAGCATTTCTTTAACGAAGTATTTAGGGTAAGAAATCATATTGTCGGGAAGTCCATATTACACGCTAAGAATCAAGTTGGTAATTCGGGTATTTATGGGTTGCAGCTTGCATTGTTGAATCTGTTGGGTGATCCGATGCTTACTCTTGCCATTCCAACTAATCCAGATTTTGTAATTAACAGTTCAGGCATTACTATTACTCCAAGCAATCCACTTGTTGAAGATACTGTGAAAGTGAAAGCACTTATTCAAAACAAAGGGATTGTATTTTCAGGCGATTCAGTTTTGGTGGAACTTTTTGCTACTTCGGTTGACACATCGTACATGGTCGGTTCCACTAAGCTATCAAGTTTTGGTGAACTTGACTCAGCATTCTTTGACTGGACACCTACTATGAGTGGTTTATTCGAATTAAAAGTCGAAGTTAACAATGATTCGCATCTGTTTGAAGAGGATCATTCTGATAACACTGCCTCATCCTATTTTGCCGTCTTCGATTTAGGTGAACCAAACATTATTTATCCTCTTGATGGTACAAGTACAAGTAAAAATACTGTTGACTTTTTGCTGTCTGATATTGGCTATTATTTGCAATTACCGTTGACTTATTATTTTGAAATTGATACATCAATCGCCTTTAGTTCGCCAATCTTTCGAAGCGCCGGGATTCAGCCGAAAGATGCACTCTTGACTTGGACTACTCCAATCCTCCCTCCAGGTTCCTATTTCTGGAGAACAAGAATTTTTAATGGAGAAGAGTTTGGCAGCTGGAGTGACATTCGAAGTTTTACTGTTAATGGGTTAGATAAAAAAGGATATTATGCAACTGATGGGATTCTGAAATCATTTCAGCTTTATAATATTAATTATTCTGACTCCAGTAATAGCTTAATTCTTAATACTGAGTTACTCCCACCCAAGCCTGATAATAAGAGATTTGTAGAAGATATTATTCCTGAAACTAGTGTAACTGATAGTGTTGATCTTACAACTATTACGACAGATGGTACCTATATATATTTTGCAAATATGTATTTTTTTGCCTATGACCCAAATAAAAACCCAAATGGCTATTCGAAAATATATAAAATTGGCACCGGTAACAATGGTACCATTAAGGGAGAGTATTACGGACCTGTTCCCCAATTTTATGGAAAGATATATAACTCAATTGTTGCATATTCAGATGGATATATTTATGCATACACTGGTGAGTCGTATTACTTAGTTAAAATTGATCCAATCACCGGTGATAGCTCAAAAGTGTATATACCATATGGGATTCTTAGCTGGGATGCAGCCTTGCCTAATGACGGACCAGCTTACTTAACAACAGATGGTAGATATTTTTATAATCTTACACTTCGTGATTCTACCAATAATAGTAAGTATATTTTGAGAACTTTTGATCCGTTGAATAATTGGAAAACCGCGGTGCCAGATTTAGAGTTGGCTGGAAGTAGTTATGTCGGTTTTACAGGATTTTTTTCTGCGATGGGCTATATCTATCCTACCGAATATCTGCTTACAAATTACATTCGGCGAATCAGAAAATCGGATGGATTTTTTGAACAAGAATGGCGTTCGTACGAACCTTTCCAAAGCTACTACTCATGGGCTTATGATTGGGAACACGATGAGGTTTACGCTTCTGTTTACAGATCATCCGGTTTTACTCCCAAGTTTTCTAAGTTTCGCGGCAGTTATACTGATGCTGAAGGTACAATTTATTCCGAGGAGGTTGGTCAGGATGTACTTCAATGGAATACTGTTTCCTACGAAATTGGAAGTGAAGGTTCTCTGGGCACATACAAAGTTGATTTACAAGGGTTGAATAAAACTAATAACGAGTGGGTGACTAACTACCCGGATATCAAATCCCCATTTACTTTAAGTAATTTAGATTTAAGTCAATTTTCTAAGTTGAGATTGTTTGTTACTTTTAGTGATTCAAGTTTTGGAAGCTCAACTCCTCTTGAATTAAAAAATGTTCATTTCGACTATATCGAAAAGCCTGAAGTACTTCTAATTTCCGATAATCTTAAATTTGATCCTGATAGCCTAATGCAGGGCTTTGATATTAACATGGATTTTGAATTAAGTAATGTTTCGCATACGCCGGTGGATAGTGTTAAATTACAATTCTTTCTAAATAATTCTGATACACCTTTCTTTACCCCTGCAGTGAATTTGGCAGGTGATAGTAGTAGCTCGGTTAGCTATGTGATTCCTACATCCGCACTATTATTTGACAATCCTGTTCTAGTGTTTGCTACTGTCCCGACTCAGGAATTTTTCACTTATAATAATATCACTAATAGCGGCTTTTATGTCTCAAGAGATTCTTTAAAACCAAATTTCAATATTACTTTTGATGGAAAGGATATTATTGACGGCGATATTATATCTTCAAAACCGGAAGTTGTGATTACGCTTGAAGATAATAGTCCGCTTCCGCTTGATACAACATTCTTCACTATCGTTCATAATAATGTCCCTTTAAATTTTAGCGACTCTAAAATTCATTTCGATTACACTCCTTATCCAAATTCAAAAGCTACTATTACGTGGAATCCAATTTTGAGTGATGGAAGGCATTCTCTCGAGGTATTGGCAAAAGATGCTTCGAATAATTTTTTCGATTCGACTTCTTATCGCACTAACTTCTCTGTATTTAACGATCCGAATGTAGTAGATGTGTACAATTATCCGAATCCGTTCGAAGATGAAACATATTTTACGTTCAATCTGCATGGTTCAGAGATTCCAGAATCAATGATGATAAAGGTTTATACTGTGGCAGGAAGATTGATAAGAAATTTTATGATTACATCAGCTCAAATAGTCCCGGGATTTAATCAAATTAAATGGGATGGCAGAGATGAAGATGGTGATTTGATAGCCAATGGTTTATATTTTTATAAATTAATTACAAAAATTGCCGGTGAATCAAAAACCATTACTCAAAAACTTGTTAAAATGAAGTAATGTTTATTAATAGAGAATAGGAAAATTTTATGTGTGGAATTGTTGGTTACATCGGTGAAAGAAATTGTGTACCTATAATTATTGATGGTCTAAAAAGACTTGAATACCGTGGATATGATTCTGCAGGTATCGGGCTTATTCAAAACAACAAATCTATTGTAATAAAGAATAAAGGTAAGGTTTCTCTGCTTGAGGATAAGTTAGACGATCTTAATTTGAGTTCAACAATTGGTCTCGGTCACACGAGATGGGCAACGCACGGCATTCCTAACGAGTTAAACGCACACCCTCATAGTAATGGGGACAAAACTCTTTTCTTGATCCACAATGGTATTATTGAAAATTATCAGACTATAAAAAAATCTCTTATTAAAAACGGGTACAAATTCTTAAGTGATACAGATTCTGAAGTGCTTCCTCATCTAATTGACAGCTTTTTAAAAGCAGGGCACAACCTTTTTACTTCAGTACAATTAGCTTTATCCGAAGTTGAAGGCACTTATGGAATTGCGGTTATTTATGATAAGGAACCTGATAAAATTATTGCTGCCAGAAAAGGTTCACCGTTAGTTTTAGGCATTGGCATCCATGAAAATTTTCTTGCTTCGGACGTGACTGCTATTGTGGCTCATACAAATCAGGTTGTCTATTTAGAAGATGGGGAAATTGTTGAGTTGAGAAAAGATACTTTCGATGTTAAAACAATTAATGATGCTTCGATCGAAAAAGAAATTCATGAAATAACCATGAATTTAGATGAGATAAATAAAAGTGGTTACCAGCATTTCATGCTGAAGGAAATAATGGAACAGCCTGAATCAATCAGAAACGCTTTGCGCGGGAGAGTTGTTTTAGAACAGGGAACTGCCAGATTGGGCGGGCTTCGCGAAATTGTTGAAAAACTTGTCTCGGCTAATCGGTTTATTATTTCAGCTTGCGGTACTTCGTGGCATGCTGGATTGGTTGGCGAATACATGTTTGAACAGTTTTTGCGTGTCCCTACCGAAGTTGAATATGCGTCTGAATTTAGATATAGAAACCCAATTGTTGGAAAAGATGATGTGATATTTTTTATTTCACAGAGTGGTGAAACTGCAGATTCACTTGCTGCTTTACGAGAAGCTAAATTCAGAGGTGCAACTGTTCTTGGAATCTGCAACGTTGTTGGGAGTTCAATTGCAAGAGAAAGTGATGCAGGAGTTTATATTCATGCCGGACCGGAAATCGGCGTGGCTTCAACCAAAGCCTTTACAGCGCAATTAGCAGTACTTGCATTAATTACTCTATTTGTTGCCCGCAGAAAAAACATGAGCATGGTGGATGGTAAAGCTATTTGTGAAGAACTGCTTTCCATTCCCGATAAAGTAGAAAAAATATTAAAGTTGAACAAAGAAATTGAAATGATTGCTGAGGAGTTCAAAGATTCAAAAAATTTTTTATATCTTGGGCGCGGTTACAATTTTCCTGCTGCCCTCGAAGGAGCTTTAAAGTTAAAAGAAATATCCTACATACATGCTGAAGGTTATCCGGCTGCTGAAATGAAACATGGCCCGATAGCATTAATAGACGAAAATATGCCTGTTGTGTTCATTGCACCAAAAGATTCCACTTATGAAAAGATTCGAAGCAATATTGAAGAAGTTAAAGCTCGTGGTGGACGATTAATTGCAATTGCTTCAGAAAGTGACGACTCAATACACGAGTTAGTAGATTATACAATAAGGATACCTGACACAATACGAATGTTAATGCCAATACTTACTACCATTCCATTACAATTACTTGCCTATCATATCGCTGTTAAAAAAGGATTAAATGTAGATCAACCAAGAAATCTTGCGAAAAGTGTCACGGTTGAATAATAATTATAAGTTCTCGTTTGCAGATTCATAGTAAAATATTATTTTTGCAGAGCGTTTTCGGGCAGGTAGCTCAGTCGGTAGAGCAATGGACTGAAAATCCATGTGTCGGCGGTTCAATTCCGTCCCTGCCCACTTTCAGGCGATTACCGGGTCGCCTTTTATATTTTGACAAGTTTCAGTAATAAAATTTTTTACCTCTTTCATTTGACATCCAGGTTTTAATTTAAAGTTAATGTTTTTATAAATTTTTTAATCATTTATCATTATTTCAAATGAGTGTGTTATGAAAAAACTTTTTACCTTAATTGCAATCGTCTATTTATTTCCCGCCGCTTTATTGGCACAGAATTCATATTTGATAGTTGAGTCGGGCATCGCCGAACCATTCTCGGCATTCGGAAACACTCATAAAAATGGTTTTTCAAGTGCTCTTAGTTTTGCAGTAAACCCACATTATGAATCACGAGGATTCAATTATTTTCTTACCGCTTCAGTCGGTTACCAAAGATTTGAATCGAATAACGATCCAAATTATGTTAGTCATATTGTGCCTATTACACTCGGTGCTATTTTTCCTTTTGGGCAGGATTGGTTCGTCCCCTATTTAAAAGGCGAGGTGGGTGCTTATATTGGAGAATATGATAATGGATTTGAAAAAGTAAATGAAACTTCATTTGGATTCGCACCCGGAGTTGGCTTTTTCTTTGCTCTAAACCGCTTTTGGGGTTTAGATGTCCAGGCAAAATTTACGAAAGTATTAAAAAAGAATGACGAAATTGGATATTTCGGTTATCATGGCGGTTTAGTCTTTCGTTTCTAATCTTCTCTTTTATTTCGGTGCTCACTTACTTCGCAATTGATTACATCAATTGAAGTGATTAAATTTTTCTATTCTTTGATCTAACGATAGTTGAATAAACAAAATCTCCTGCCTATATTTGTCATAAAAATAAAATACCAAAATGGCTGAGCAAATTATTCTTAAAACTAATTTCCAAAAATTGAAATTGGTTAAACGCGGTAAAGTAAGAGATATTTATGATTTGGGAGAATACTTCCTCATTGTATCATCTGATAGATTATCAGCTTTCGATGTTATCCTGAATCAAGGAATTCCTTTCAAAGGGAAAGTTTTAAATAAAATTTCACAATTCTGGTTTGATTTCAGCAAAAATATTATTGCCAATCATTTGATTTCCACTGATATTAATAAATTTACTCCCGCTTGTGCAGCTTATAAAAATGATCTGGATGGGAGGTCAATGATGGTAAAAAAAACTGAAGTTATTCCTATTGAGTGTATTGTTAGAGGGTACATTTCAGGATCAGGGTGGGTGGATTATCAGAAGAGTGGTTCGATATCAGGTTTAAAATTGCCTAAAGGATTAGTCGAATCTGAAAAATTGTCCGAACCAATTTTTACCCCATCCACAAAAGCCGAAATTGGCGATCACGATCAGAACATATCATCTCTTGAAGCTGAAAAAATAGTCGGTCGAACTAATATTCTAAAATTACAGGAGACTGCTTTAAATATTTATAAAAGCGCTTCGGACTATGCTCTGACAAAGGGAATAATTATTGCCGATACTAAAATGGAATTTGGTTTATACAATCATGAAATAATTTTAATTGATGAACTGCTTACTCCGGATTCATCTCGTTTCTGGTCTGTTGAAAATTACCAAAAAGGAAAGTCTCAGCAAAGTTTTGATAAGCAATTCATCAGAGATTATCTCCTTTCAATTAATTATAATAAGCAGCCACCCCCACCTGACTTGCCCCAGGAAATTATTAAAATGACGAGTCAGAAATATCTGGAAGCACTTAACCTGCTTACAGGGCTCACAGTAAATTAATGAATCCCGTTCGTGTTAAGATGAGCGATAAAAATGATTTGTTAATCAAGTGGGATGACAACTCTGAATCATCTATTTCCATTCCATTACTCCGTAAAAACTGTCCCTGCGCTACTTGCGTTGCAGAAAGAGATAAACAAGGTAAATTTTATATTCCGCTGTTAGAGCCTACCCAAATTTTAATTTCGGAAATCAAAATTGTTGGAAATTATGCATTAAGTATTACGTGGGGTGACGGACATAACACTGGTATATACGAATACACATTTTTGAAAAGTCTCTCAATAAATTAATTTTGAGATATGATTTTACCAAATCAGTTAACAGTCCTCAGAATTATTCTGACTCCTATTTTTTTATTTTTATTTCTTTATGAAAGTCAATTGTTAAAACAAATTTCATTGATTATCTTTTTAGCCGCTGCATTAACTGATTGGTACGACGGCTGGCTTGCGAGAAAATTTAATTATATAACAAGCTGGGGAAAATTTTGGGACCCTTTGGCGGACAAAATTTTGACCTCATCTGCATTTTTCGGTTTTGCTATGGTTGGTTTAATTGCAAACTGGATGGTATCTGTTATTGTTCTAAGAGATTTACTAATTACTTTATTGCGTGTTTACAGCGACTATCGCGGCTTCTCTTTTCGAACTTCAGTGTATGCTAAAATTAAAACTGTTCTTCAAATGATTTTTCTTTATTATTTATTAATAATCTTTGTCCTGAGTAAGAATCATTGGGTTCAATCAAACTATAACTATTTGATTTCATCGTTGCTTGATGAAAACTTGTTATTTTTTCTATCATTATTTATTACTGTGATCACTTTTTTTACAGGACTTCAATATATTTTTGCGAATAAAAATTTAATCAAAAAACTATTTCAAATTGAAAATTAATTTTATTGAAAACTTTTTAGGCTCAGGTTTCTATACCGGGTACATTCCGATTGCTTCCGGAAGTTTTGCAAGTCTCATAGCACTGCTAATCTATTTTACACCCGGATTCGAAAATTATTTCATTCACATTCCATTAATCCTGATATTTATTTTTTACGGTATATTCATTGGGAATAAATTTGAAAAAAAATTTGGAAAGGATCCGGCAGAGTGCACGATTGATGAGGTAGTTGGAATGTGGATATCATTATTATTTTTACCAAAGAGTTTATTTCTAAGTTTAATCGCATTTTTAATCTGGAGAATTTTAGACATTGTTAAACCAGCACCGGCAAGAAATGTTGAAAAACTTAAAGGTGGGGTTGGAATAATGGCGGATGACATTATTGCAAGTACGTATACATTAATTATTATGCAATTACTTGTATTAATCATTAATAAATTGAATTTACATTTTTAGGACAATATTCTAATGAACGCACATATTATTTCTATAGGTGATGAAATATTAATCGGTCAAACAGTAAACACTAATGCTTCATACATTGGCAATATGCTATCCGATATTAATATCATCGTTAATAAGGTCACTGCAATTGGAGATGATGAAGCAGCAATCGTAAAAGAATTCAAAGAGACCTGGGCAACCGATGATTTGATTATTGTTACCGGAGGATTAGGACCAACACACGATGACATTACGAGGTCTTGTGTGGTCAAATTTTTTAATACTGAGTTAATAGAAAACGAGGATGTCTTAGGTGATATAAAATCCCTAATTGCAAAGAGGGGACGAACAATATCAAATATTATTAAAGGTCAGGCTCTGGTTCCTAAAATTGCTCTGCCAATAAGGAATCAGAATGGCACTGCCCCCGGGTATTGGATCGAAAAAGATGGAAAAATTTTTGTTGTTTTGCCTGGTGTACCTTACGAAATGCAAGGCATGATGGAATCTTTTGTGCTGCCTAAACTCGCTCAACTGACTAGTAAAGTAGATTTTGTAATCAAAAAATTGATATTGTTAACCACAGGAATTGGCGAATCGCTACTCGCAGAACGGTTGGGAAATTTAGATGAAATTTTGCAAGGAGCAAAGCTTGCATTCCTTCCAAGTCAAATAAGCGTAAAGTTGAGGGTGACTGTCCAGGAGAAAAATGAAGCAGCAGCAAAAAATAAACTAATTGAAATCGAGCAAAAGATCAGAAGCAAGGTAGGCAGATATATTTTTTCACGGGAAGATGAAGTGCTTGAAAATGTTGTCTCGAGATTATTAATTGAAAGAGAATTACGTCTTGCTGTGGCAGAATCTTGTACAGGTGGTTATCTTTCAAGCCTGTTAACTAACATTAGCGGCAGCAGCAAGTATTATGACCGGGGTGTTATCGCATATTGTAATGCAGCAAAAGTTGAAATTCTAAAAGTTGATGAAGATAAAATCAACACCTTCGGTGCAGTTAGTTTAGAAGTTGCAAGACAAATGGCAGAGGGAGTTAAATCTATAAGCGGAAGTGATCTCGGAATTTCACTCACAGGAATTTTAGGGCCAACTGGAGGTAGTGCTGAAAAACCTGTCGGTTTGGTATATATCGGTTTGTGTGATGATAATGTCTGTACGGCAAAAAAATTTCTTTTTGGAGATAACCGTTTAAGAAATAAACAAAGAGCTGCTCAGGCTGCCTTGGAGATGCTGCGCCGTCATTTACTGGGTATTCCTTTTGATGAATAGATTATTTGTTGCGATACCGATGCCAGAATTAATTCTGAGTAATATTTTTAATTTAATAAATAGTTTAAGCGACAAACAAACTGGTATGAGATGGGAAAAGAAGGAGAAAATCCATCTAACGCTTAAATTTATCGGCGAAGTTCCGAATGAAATTGTCCCATTAATAGTTGAGCAAATTTCATTCCTCAACCATTTTGAGAAAATAAAATTTTCGTTGACTGAATTTAATTTTTTCCCTAACGGTTATAATCCCAAAATTCTTTACATTGGATTATCTAATAATGAAATAATTAATCAAATAGCTTTTGAATTAGACCAGAGATTATTTGAAATAGGAATAGAGAAATCGGAAAAGAGATTTAAACCACACTTAACAATTTTGAGGATTAAAAAACCGGTGTCTGATTCATTCATAAAAAGTTTTAAGTCACTGAATATTTCTTCATTAAATTTTATTGCAAATGAAGTCTCACTATATGAAAGTAAATTGAAGCCTGACGGCTCACACTATAAAAAAATAAAAAAATATTTTCTTAATTAAATTGGAGGTTAAAATGAGTTCTGATCGTGATCAAAAAATAAAAATAATAGACGATGCGATTGCCAGTATAGAAAAAACATATGGCAAAGGTGCTATTATGAAACTTGGCGATGGTGTCATTAACAACATCGAATCAATACCAACCGGCGCGCTTTCATTAGATTATGCTCTTGGTATTGGCGGTGTTCCTCGTGGAAGAGTAATCGAAATTTATGGACCTGAATCAAGTGGAAAAACAACACTCTGCCTTCATATAATCGCTGAAGCTCAGAAGACAGGGGGACTTGCAGCATTCATTGACGCAGAACATGCTCTCGATGTTAATTATGCAAAAAGACTTGGTGTGGATACAAGTAATTTGCTTATATCGCAGCCGGATTTTGGTGAACAGGCTCTCGAAATTACTGACACGCTCGTTCGCAGCAATGCATTGGATGTCATTGTGATTGATTCTGTCGCTGCACTCGTTCCGCGTAGTGAAATTGAAGGTGAGATGGGAGATGCAACTATGGCTGTTCAGGCTCGACTAATGTCGCAGGCATTAAGAAAACTTACCGGTGCAATATCAAAATCGAAAACTTCAGTAATTTTTATCAATCAACTTCGGAGTAAAATTGGTGTGATGTTCGGCAATCCCGAAACAACGACTGGTGGTAACGCGCTTAAATTTTACGCTTCTGTTCGACTGGATATCAGAAGAATTGCAGCTATTAAAGACGGCAATGATGTCATCGGAAACAGAACACGTGTAAAGATTGTTAAGAGTAAAGTTGCCCCTCCTTTTAAGGAAGTTGAATTTGATATATTATATAACGAAGGCATTAGTAAATCCGGCGATGTAATTGACTTAGCAGTTGATCAGGGAATTATTAAAAAGAGCGGTTCTTGGTTTACATTTAACGAAGATAGATTTCAAGGGAGGGAGCAGTTCAAAGCAAAACTTCTTGAAGCACCGGAGATTTATGAAGAACTCGCAAAGCAGGTGAAAATTAAACTTGGAATGCTTAAGGAAGGGGATACTAAATCTCCAGAAAAAAAGGAAGATGAAAAACCACAATCAAAAGAAAAGAAATCGAAGTAATTTATTGTGTATTAAATGACGATTGAAAGAATTGTTAAACGTTCTGATGAATCTGCGTCAGTTTTTTTTGATGATCAAAGCGAAATAATTCTTTCCTATGAGGTAATTATTAAAAACGGCTTGAGGAAAGGTGATGCAGTTTCCGAAAGCCTTTTTTATTTACTTAAAGACGAGAATGAAAAGTATTTTATCAAAAAGAAAGCAATAAATCTAATAGCGAGGAGAATTCATTCTTCAAGAGAATTGCAGATAAAACTTTTGCAGAAGAGATATAGCAAAAAACTGATTGATGAAGTGATACAAAATTTAATTTATAATAAAATTATTAATGACGAGGCATTTGCCCAGATATTTGTCGAAGAAAAATCCAGGACAAAACATTGGGGCAGATCAAAATTGAAGGGGGAACTAATCAAGAGGGGTATTAAAAATGATGTTATCGAGATAGTGCTTCAATCTGAATTGCATGATGATTCTGAACACATAAAAAAGCTTGTTGAAAAAAAAAGCAAATATTTTACGAAAAAGAAATTACACTGATCAGCAATTGAAGCAAAAGTTGTTTTCATTCCTTCTTTCAAAAGGATTTGAAATTGATTTAATAAAAAAATGTATACAGGATTTATTCTCTGGTAATTATGAGGAATTAATTGATTGATTTTTTTATCTTCTGCATTAAATCAGCGACTCCCTCCATTTCAATTTTTTGAATTGCTTCGTCAATAGGAAACCACTTCCTCTTTCTAAAATTACTTTCAGGATAATCATCTAAAAATTTTACAACTTCCATCGAATAGATTTTCATTAAACACTTGCCAATGGGTTTATCAAAAATAATTTCTCCAAGTTCGTAAGTTTCGTTCGAACCTATAATCCCTGCTTCTTCATAAGCTTCTTTTTTTGCCGATTCGAAGGAGGTAAGATTAAATTCGATATAACCTTTCGGGATGATCCACTTTTGTTTTCGTCTTGAGGTAATTAAGAGAATCTCTATAGCATTGTTTACCCTTCGATATGGAATTACCCCAGCCTGAGCAAAATTAAATTCGATTTTCAATATTATTTTTCAATTTCAAGAATATTTAGGAAACATTTCAGCTAACTAAAAATATTTTTTGTTAAAGCAATCAACCTGTTTACCTGATCAATTGAATTTCCTTCGGCAAATATTTTTAGGGTGGGGTTACTTTCAGATATGCGAATTACGACCCACTTAAAATCGCCTTCAAAAATAAATTTTATAGCAGTTTTATTTTCTTTTCTGCCATTGAATATTTTCACTTCGCGCACTTTGAATTCGCCAAGAGTTGAAAATGGAGAATCTGTAAGCCGTGTGAATAGAGATCGGTGCGATTCTTCTATTATTAATTTTTCACGTTTAAAAAAGATTTCTCCATATATTTTCCTTTTTAAATTGATTAAGTCACTCAACTTTTTATAGCCGGAACGCGCCAACATTTCAGTAAAATTAATGCAAAGAAAACCCCATCACTATCGGGGATGTGGTTTTTAAATGAATAAGTTCCGGTCTCCTCACATCCAAATGCGATATTATTTTTTAGAAGTAATTCGGTTACATATCGAAAACCAAGATTCGTTTCAATGATTTTTCTATTCAATGAGTCTGTTATGATTTTCATTTTATCCGAAAGTGTAGCTGTTTTCACGATGTCCCCGGATATTCCTCTATCATTTAAAATATAATCTGCCAGCAAAATTGAAAGTTCCTGTTGAGAAACCCATTCGCCAGCTTCGGTCAAAATCCCTAATCGTTCACCATCGCCGTCAGTAGCAATTCCGAAAGAGTATTTATTGGTTTTGGCGAGTTCATTTTTTAACGGCAACAAATTTTCTTCAATAACAAGAGGTATTCGCTGAGAAAAATCATGTCCCGCAATTTTGAAGATTGTTTTCGAGTCAATATCATGTTTGAAAAAAAGATTCTCTAATATTTGTTGACCGGCAGCACTCATCGAGTCTATAAGTATTTTTATCCCCGAATGACGAATTGCTTCAAAATCAATAAGAGGCTCAATTGATTCATAGTATCTGCTTCTAATATCAACCTGGTGAATAAACTCATCATCAGCCTGAACTAAAGATTCACCAAGATAATTTTCTATCGAGATAGAATCTGCACAAGAAAATGGACCGCCGTAAAAATCTTTAAACTTTATACCATTGTAGTCAACTGATTTATGCCCGCCTGTAATAATCACTCCTGCGTTCAAATTATTTGATCTCACATAATTAGAAACAGCAGGCGAGATACCTGATTTTTCGGAAAGGAGTGAGACAATAGAATTGCCGGAAAGAATTCTTGCGAAAAGAAGTGCAAATTCTTTAGAAGTTTTTCTTGTATCATATCCGACAGCTACCTTAATCCTCTCTCGGGACTCATTTCGCTCGAATAAATAATTTGAAAACGCCTGTGCAATTTCTGCAATGGAATTATTATTCACCTCCTCCCCAATTTTCCCACGCCAGTCTTCCAATCCATATTTAAGTTTAAGTTTTCTCATTTCTATCTTAAGATATATATTGTTTAAAATTAACAGTTCATAATTCGTTTTGAAATACTCTATTTAAGTTAAGAATAAATTATTTATATTTCATAAAACATTACTAATTAACTAAAATTTACTTAGCTTTTCTTATGGAAATAAAAAAGGATGTTGGTCTAAAAGAATATAATTCCTTTCATGTGGATGCTAATGCTAAATATTTTTTCAAGGCAAAAAATTTAGGGGATGTTCACGAAGCAATTAATTTTTCTACCAGTGAAAAACTAAAAGTTCTTGTATTAGGTGCCGGGAGTAATATACTTTTTACAAAAGATTTTGAGGGTTTGGTAATCAAAATGGAACTTGCAGGTATTGAAACGATTTCTGAAAAGGAGGATGAAATAATTCTCTCGGTTGGAGCAGGAGTTTCGTGGGAATCATTTGTTGATTATTGTGCAGCCAGTAATTACTGGGGGGTGGAAAATCTTGCTTTAGTACCCGGCAGTTGCGGTGCCGCTCCAGTTCAAAACATTGGTGCGTATGGACAGGAAATAAAAAATGTTTTTCACGAAGCTGCCGGAATATCGATTGATACAAATTCTGAAATCAGAATTTCCAAAGAGGAGAGTAAATTGGAGTATCGAAACAGCGTATTTAAAAGTGAATTGAAAGATAAATTTGTAATCACCAGCATTGCTTTTCGGCTTTCCAAAAATCCAAACCCGATTACCTCTTATAAGGCAGTAGCAAAAGAGATAAAGAAACGAAATTTAGAAACACCATCTACTTTAGATATGAGTAATATTATCAAAGATATCCGCCGTTCTAAATTACCCGATCCAATTGTAATTGGGAACGCGGGAAGTTTCTTTAAGAATCCCGTTGTTTCAAATCAGCATTTTGACAAAATCAGAAAAAAATATCCACAAATTATTTTTTATCCTGAGGACAAAGAGTTTATAAAAATATCTGCCGGCTGGCTAGTAGAAAACTCAAATTGGAAAGGGAAACGTGTCGGTGATGCCGGTGTTTATGAAGAGCATGCATTAGTCTTAGTTAATTACGGCAACGCAAGCGGCAGACAAATCCATAATTTGGCTAAACAAATTAAATTATCAGTTAGAGATAAGTTTGGAATTAAGCTGGATGAAGAAGTAAATATTTTGTGATTTAATATGTTTGGAAAAATTTTTGTCTTTAGAACAATCAATAATAATTTTATTTTCATTTAAAATTAAATCCATTTAATTATTGAAGGATTACATAATGAGTGAACGAAAACATGAAGACTCTGAGTTTCTTTCCGCTTATGAAAAAGCAGCAAACGATGGAATTGACCCACGATGCATTCCTCTAAAACTAACCGGACCTGTTCCTATTGATGATGAAATTGGGTATCCTGATTATCCAGCGAGTGATCATGAAACCTGGAGTTATCTTTTCGATCGGCAAATGAATTTTCTTCCCGACAGGGTTTGTTCCGAATATCTCGAGGGGGTAGATAAATTAAACTTCACAAGAAACAAAATTGCTTCACTCCGGAAACTAAGTAAAATATTTTTTAACACTACCGGTTGGAAAATCGCACGAGTACCCGGGCTTATTCACGAACAAAATTTTTTCGAAATGCTTCGCAATAAGATTTTCCCATCTACAGATTATATTAGAGGGAAACAGGAATTGGATTATACTCCTGCACCTGATTGCTTTCATGATATGTTTGGTCACATGCCGCTGCTTACAAATAAAAATTTTGCTTCCTTTTATCAAATGTTCGGTGAGGCTGCCTTCAATGCGAAAGGAATTCATAGAAAATATCTCGAAACTTTCCATTGGTTTACTGTTGAGTTTGGGCTTATCAGAAAACCTGAAGGGATGAGAATTTATGGGGCAGGAATTATTTCATCGCGTCAGGAAGTGCAACATTCACTTTCCAATGAGGTGGTGGTCAAGGAATTTATTCCTGATCAGTTAGTCCTTCAAGATTATGATGTATGGCATTTGCAGCCAATACTGTTTGCCATTGAATCATTTGAACAGCTTGAAGAAGGATTTAAAGAATGGACTAAAAGAATCGGAATTTTGAAATAAATAAAACTAACACAGAGGTTATAATTATGATAAGCATTGATAAAAAAGCCCCGGCGTTCAAATTGTTCGATCAGAATGGTAAATCCATTTCATTAAAAGATTATTTAGGTGAAAATGTAGTTCTATATTTTTATCCAAAGGATGATACATCCGGTTGCACTGCTGAGGCTTGCAGCTTCCGGGATGATTTTCCCCAGTTCAAGAAAATTGATGCAGTTATATTAGGTGTTAGCCCTGATTCAGTGGCATCGCATAAAAAATTTCAGCAAAAATATTCTCTGCCTTTTACTTTGCTGAGTGATGAAAGTAAAGAAGTTGTTGAGAAATATGGTGTATGGAAGGAGAAAAGTATGTACGGCAGAAAATATATGGGTGTTGAAAGAACTACCATCATTATTGATAAAAAGGGAGTGGTACGAAAGATTTATCCAAAAGTGAAAGTTGCAGGTCATAATGAGGAAGTACTAACGGCATTGGATGGGCTAGCCGATGACTGAACCTATTGCCTACGCAACACGACGTGAAACATTCAGCGCTGCCCATCGTCTTTTCATTCCAGATATTTCTGATGAAGAAAATCTAAAATTATTTGGCAAATGCTCCAACCCAAATTGGCATGGGCATAACTACGTTTTAGAAGTAACCGTAAAAGGGGGCATTAATCCCTCAACGGGTTTTGTGATAGATCTAAAATTATTGAAAGAAATAATTATCGAAAGAGTCATCAAAAAAGTAGATCATAAAAATTTAAATCTCGATACAGAATTTATGAAAGGAATAATGCCAACGACTGAAAATGTTGCAATTGCAATTTGGAATCAGTTAGTGAATCAAATACCCACTGGAAGATTATGCTCGGTTAAACTTTCCGAGACAGAGAATAATTTTGTTGAATATAAAGGAGAATCAGTTTGAACTTCAAGAATACAGAAAAAATAATTAATGAACTTCTTTTAGAAATCGGAGAAGATTCACAGCGAGAAGGACTTCTTAGCACTCCCAAACGTGTTGCAAAAGCTTATGAGTTTTTAACAAGCGGTTATCAAAAAAATATTGAAGAAGTTTTGAACAATGCAATTTTCACAGAGAAATACGATGAAATGGTTTTGGTAAAGAACATTGATTTTTATTCTTTATGTGAGCATCACATGCTGCCTTTTTATGGAAAGGTGCATGTGGCGTATATACCGGATGGAAAGATTGTCGGCCTAAGTAAAATTCCACGTATCGTAGAGGTATTTGCAAGACGCTTACAAGTACAGGAGAGAATGACTCAGCAAATAGCCGACACAATTGAAAAGTATCTTCACCCTATTGGTGTGGCAGTGGTATCAGAAGCATATCACATGTGTATGATGATGCGGGGGGTGGAAAAACAAAATTCATCTGCAACATCAAGTGCAATGCATGGCGTTTTCAAAGATGATTCGAAGACAAGGAGTGAATTCTTAAATTTAATTTCAAATAAAAATTTATGATTGATGGAAAGCCTTCTGTCGTTTGGATTACCGGCGCAAGCTCAGGTATCGGAAAGGCTGCAGCAAAACAATTCGCACGGGTGGGAGCAAAAGTCTTTGCATCATCACGAAGACTTACGGAACTTGAACGACTGAATAAAGAATTGAGAGAGGAAAGTCTTCGAGTTGAAATACTCCCATGTAATGTCGCATCAGCATCCAATGTTGACCAGGCGGTAAAAAAAATTCTTGCTGAAAATCAAATTGAATGTCTTATAAATAATGCAGGGATTACTTCATTCAAACCAGCTTTAGAAAATTCTAATCAAGAGATTACCGATATTATAAACACAAACTTACTCGGTGCTATTTATTCAATAAAATCTGTTTTGCCTTCGATGATAAAAAATGGTGGCGGGAAGATTATCAATATTTTATCAGTTGTGACTCACAAAATATTTTTAAATAGCAGTGCATACTCTGCTTCCAAGATGGGTTTATTAGGATTTACAAACGTGCTTAGAGAAGAAGTGAGAAATGATAATATTAAAATTATTAATATTATTCCGGGTGCTACCGAAACACCAATATGGTCTTCTGATATTAGAAAGAAATATTCTAATAGAATGATGAAGCCGGATGAAATTGCATCACTTCTTGTGTGGATTTATTTAAACAAAGAAAATATGGTTACGGAGGAAATAGTCATCCGTCCAGTGGAGGGGGATTTATCTTAATCCATTAAAATATTATTCATAGTAAAAGGCTGTCTTCAAAGTCATTATTGGCTTCCTGAACTTTTTTCATGATCTACCCGTTAGCTAACGGATCATTTCAAAATTGAAATATTAGATTCCGAAACGATCCGTTAATTAAAGGATGGTGATGTATTACTTCTGAGACGACCGCCAAATTTAAGTCTTAGAATTTACGATCAAACTTGTGTTCATTATCTACACGGAATTTTTTCATCTCCTTGAAACGATGGAACTTTGTCTGAGATTCATTCCACATTTTTTTCTGCTCAGGATTTAATTTCTCATAGATATCCATGCGATGATTTTCTTTACGTAATTCGATATTTGCTCTGGAATCATTAAGCTTTGTAACGGCTGCAAGCACATCTTCGCGTGAATAATCAGGATTACTTTTCAACTCCTGCAGGGCTAATTCTTTTTTTTGCAGATCTGCGTTTGCTTCTATCATTTCGTTTTGATGTTTGAAGTGCAGCGCTTTGAATTCATTTTTTTGCTCTTCGGATAGATTTAATCTTTCCATCGGATCGAAATGCATTTGATTAAACGCTTTCTCTTTGGGTGGAAATTCTTGAGCTAATAATACTGAGTTTGAATTCAAGATTGAGAAAACAAGAAACAAGAACACAAATAATTTATTCATATTATCCTCTTTTTATTTTGGTATTAAAAATGATGATATAAGGCATGCCCCACGAATTACTTTCTACGGGGAATGTATCATCGAGTAAAACTTGTTTCGGAATAACATTTACAATAGCATGATAGAAACCTGGAAATTGATGGGCAGTAAATGTTTGTTCGTAAATCCGATTCCATTTTGTCCCATCCCAGGTTGAAGAAGTCATTACAAATTTTTTCTGTGCCATGTGCAATCCATTATCCAAACTGCCATAAGTTAGTGATACAAAATCCGAATCGGAATAAGTACTTGTCAGCTCGATTCGAAGTGTAATAGAAGCATCGAAATGAAGTTTTGATATCGGATTATAAGAGCCGGAATTTATTGAAAAGTAATATTCATTCGGCGAATCAATTTCTATTACTTCTCCATCTGGTAAGAAAGCTGTAAGTTTTTTTATTTCTACATTTGAATTTTCGGTGCCGCCTTCAGGCATAGAAATACCAATAATTTCCCAGTTCTCCAAGGGGTCGGGGGAGTTGTTAATTCTTTTAAAAATAATATTCCTGGTAATTGTATTTGTGAATGGCTTTTGAATTAGTGTGTCTGGCAAGATGCTTGTCGAATCAAAAGCTGCTGCAATAAATAAAGTGCTTTCAAACGTTTTGGTAAGAACACCCAATGCTGAATCTCCGCTGATTACCAGGTTTAAATTTGACGAAACAAGAAAAGCAGTTCTCCAAACCTTACGCGGATAAATTTGAGTCTGCACTTTCGAAAGAAAATCAATATTTTCATTTTCATTGAAATTATTGTCAAACGAAAGAACCATCGAATCTTCAAGCGCGATTTTTTGCATCGCCTCTTCATCGGTGAGATAAACCGGCTCCACAGTTGTCTCATCCTTACATCCAGTAATAATTACAAAAAACGATATCAGAAAAAACATCAATAGTGTTGAGATTTGAGAAATCAATTTTTTCATTTTGAACTCCTTATTGTTATGAATAATTTTTGTTTGTTAATTTGACACGATATCATCGAACTAGGTTTAAAATGATTGATATAAAATGAAACAGGCGGGTAAGGTTTTGTTTTTAAAATAAATTTTAAACCAATGAACGATAGCATTTGTCCAATAATTGCAAAAGTATAAATAAGAATGGCCGATAATTCAGAAGATTTTGAACTGGTAAATCAGTACCTAAACGGTGATAAAATTGCGTTCAATAGGATTGTTAATAAATATTCAAAAAAAATTTATTGGCATGCAAGAAGAATGACAGGTAATCATTTTGATGCTGATGAAATCGTTCAGGAAGTTTTGATGGTGCTTTATCGTAAACTTGGTCAATTCAAATTTAATTCTTCGCTTTATACATATATTTATAAGATAACAGTGACACGAAGTCTGAACTTTATAAAGAAAGAAAAACTAAAAAGTCTATTCTTTATTGATAGTAACCAAAACTCTATAAAAAATTCCGAATCGGATATAATAGAAGGACTTTTAAATAAAGAAAAACTTGAACGACTTGATAAACAACTTCAGAAACTGCCTGCTAAACAAAGAGAAGTTTTTATACTTCGGCAATTTGAAGAAATGAGTTACGAAGAAATTTCTGAGTTGACCGGTAAATCAATTGGGGGATTGAAAGCGAATTATTTTCATGCATTAAATAAAATAACCAAAATGATGAGCCATGACTGATAGAAAATTAATTTTAAAATTTTTAAGTGACAATCTTACTCTGCAGGAGAAAAATATTTTCGAACAGAAATTAAAAACTGATATTGATTTCAAAACTGAATATGAAAAATTAAATTCATCATTACTTGAAATGAAAGAGTGTAAAAATATTTCGGCTGATGAAAATTATTTTATCAATTTGTCGCTAACATTACACAATAAATACGGAAATAAAGAGAGAAGAATATTTAAGCCGGTGTTAACGCTTGCAAGTACTTTTGCAATTGCGTTTATTGTTATTTTACTTGTTGGACAAAACCCTGATCATCAAATAACAAATTCCAAAATATCAATAAGCGATTTGACAGAACAAGAGATTAATTATCTTGTCGAAATTTCTCCCGAAGAGCTGTCCAATGAAAAAATTATCTATAAAAAACTTAATGAAAATTTATCAAGCCTTCTAACAACTGAATTGGAAATAAACAATGAGTCCATTACATGGATTTATGAAGATGTTGAATCAATTGCTTCAAATATCAGTGTGGCTGAAGCTGACCAAATATATAATGAATTAATTAACAAAGATTTCTTTCAATGAGGTGTATAATGAAAATACTATTGATGCTACTTGTTTTATTTGCCGGCAAAATGAACTTTGCTCAGGATAATTTTCCATTTATTCCACAAGACCCCAAAGGAAAATTAGCACAATTAGAAAAGGTAAAGCTTATAGAAACCCTTAAAATGGATGAAGAAACTACACTTAGATTTTTTGCACGCCGGACAGAATTTCTAGACAAAATTCAATCGTTGAATAAAAACTCAATGGATTTAATTGATAAACTTGAAAAGTCCTTTGGGGAAAATAAGTTTAGCGAATCTGAGTATAAAAATCTAATAAAAGAATTTAATGGTAACGAAGAGCAAATGTTCAAAGAAAAAGTGAACTTTATTAATTCACTTAGCGATATTCTTTCTGAAGAGCAAATTGCAAAGATGATAGTTTTTGAGAAAAAATTCAAAGAAGAAATTCGTAAGATTTTGACAAAAGGTAAAAACCATTAATTAAGTTAAAAGATTCGAACTATTTCCGACTCAATGATTAAAAAAAGTGTTGATTTTCAGAGTAAGTAAGTTTATTTTTGGCAGCAAAAAAAAAGCGGAAGTGGTGAAATGGCAGACACACCATCTTGAGGGGGTGGCGCCGAGAGGCATGCGGGTTCAAGTCCCGCCTTCCGCACCAGATATTATTCTTTCAGTAATTTTAGGGAAATAATTATGACCAGAATTCTCTTTATCGTATCCATGTTTTTTTTCATTACTTGTTCATCCAATTTTGCTCAGGATATGAAACCTGAAGCAGGGAAACTTTACAACGAAGGCAACAGCCAGCTTAATGCAGGAAATTACAACGGAGCAATTGATAACTATAAAAAAGCTTTAGCCATTGAAAAAGATTATCGGATTTATTATCAGCTCGGACTTGCAGAAAAAAAAGCTGGAAAGTTGGACGAAGCAAAAAATTCATTAGAAACTTGCCTTCAGTTAAAAAGCTCTTTTGAAGCTGGGCACAATGCTCTAGGCGGTGTATTTTTTTCAATGGGAAATTATCAAGCGGCGATAGATAATTTTCAAAAAGTACTAAACGAGAGTAATAATAGTCAAACAAAAACTAAGGTAAAGAAGAATATCTCTCTTGCCTATGCTAAATTGGGCAGCGTTGCTGTTACAAATGGTGACCCAACAAAAGCGATTGAAATGTACCAGAAATCAGTCGAGAATAATAATTACGATGCTGCGTATCTTTCGCTTTCCAAACTTTATTCTGAGCTTGGCGAATATGATAAATCAATTACAGCCGCAGAGAATGCTTTAAAATACAGAAACTCAATCAGCAGCGGCGGTGCTTATTATTATATGGGAATTTCATATAAAGGAAAAGGCGACATCACCAAAGCAAAAGAAATGTTGAACAAAGCTAAAACTGATGCTACATACAAAAAAACTGCTGAGTACGAACTTGGTACTCTGAATTAACAAACAATAAATTTTACTACCCCCGAATGCGGGGTTTTTTTTTTAATTACAAAATGACTAAAATAACTTTAAGCAGTTTGAGCGAGATTGAATTACTGTCACTTATGTCTGCAAGTGCAGTACTGCGAAAATATAAATTGCTCGGGATGATATTCGCCGTGCTTAAGGAACGCAATATCAATTTGTTCAAAGTATATGAATCATTATTACAAATTTATCTTTTCTCAGGTTATCCTAATGCGTTAGTGGCATTTAAATATGCCGGCAAGTATTTTCAATTCGAAAAAATTAAATCCGAAAAAATTATTTTTAGTGATTTATCAAAACGAGGGAAACATACTTCTCAAAAAATTTACGGCAACAACTTAGCAAGACTTGTTACTAATGTTAAAAATCTTTCTCCGGATCTTTCTGAATGGTTTATTTTAGAGGGGTATGGAAAAGTATTGAGTCGAAAAAATCTTTCCCTTAAGGACAGGGAATTACAAATTATAGCCATGCTTACATGCCTTCGTTACGAAGATCAACTGCTTTCACATATTATTGGTGCATTAAGAAACGGTGCAACAAGCCTTGAAGTTCAAAAAGTTATTTTAAATTTGCGAATATTTAATTCTAACAGGATCGTTGATTTTGGTATAGGTATTCTTAACAGATATTTGGAAAAGAAGGGATAATTTTTTATTACATAACGGAAGTGTTTTTATTTTTAGCTCCCGGAGTCTTAAAAAGTTGATGGATTTAACATACTGCTTTAAGTAAATCCCTATATTTCATTTAATGTCTTGACTTTAAGAAAATAAAGATGTTATTTTGAAGCATTAAAACTGTTAAAAATAACAAATCGGTATGCTCGAATACGAATGAAAATTAAAGTTTGTCTTTTTACACTCTTGCCTCTCTTGCAACTTTTGTCTCAATCCCCGACTGAGCGTTTTGATGCAGCGATGGATCTATTCAATCTAAAATTATTTGAGCAGGCAAATGAGAAATTTGAACAGGTATTAACCGAACATTCACTCTCCGATGAACTATATGCTTCAGCTAAATTTTATTCGGGAGAATCGTTATTTAATCTTGGAAAAAGACGAGAATCGTTATCAACATTTGAATACTTAAAAGAAAATTTCCGGTGGACTGAATTTCGAATTAAAGCTTTGTATAGGTTAGGAATTATTTATTTTGACCTCAAAGAGTATGAAAACTGCCGGGAAAATCTAATCACTCTTTTGGATTCATATCCACAAAATGAGAACACAGGTTCGGCGCTATATTGGATAGGAGAATCATACTCAAGACAAAATAAATTAGAAGAAGCTGTAAAGTTTCTTGAAGAAGCAATTGAGGATAAAAAGAATAATTCTTTTGTAGATTATTCTCTTTTTACACTTGCGAGCATCTATGAGAAAATAGGCGACTACGAAAGTGCAGTAATTTACTATGACAAACTTTTATCATATCATAAAGACAGTCCGCTAGCATTGACGGCGCAGATAAGGATTGGAATTTGTTACTTCAATTTGAAGGATTACCAATCTTCCATACTCGAATTAAACAACCCCCTGCTATCAGATTTGCCCGAAGAACTTTATTCGCAGAGTCTTTACTTATTAGCTAATTCGTATTATCGTGTTCAGGAATATGCTAATGCGGAAAAAAGCTATCTTGAAATCATTAAAGAGTTCCCCGGTTCAAATATTATTTACGAAGCTAAATATGGCTTGGCATGGAGTTACTTCCAGCAGAAAAAATTTAATGATGCATTCAAAGTGTTTAATTTTCTTTCCGAAGGGAATGATTCAATAGCCGAAAAATCTTTTTACTGGAAAGCTGAAAGTAAAAGATATGCCGGACAGGAGCTGGAGGCATTTGAACTCTTCACTCAATTCATCAAGCAATATCCGCAAAGTTCTCTCGTGCAAACAGCACAATATCAGATGGGGGCGCTTTATTACAATAGTAAAAATTATGATTTAGCATCGCGTTATTTGATAACCTCAACTTCATCTGTTGATCCAATTATTCGCGCTCGTGCAAATACTCTTCTTGGTGAAATTGAATTGAATAAAAAGCAGTACACTTCTGCAAAAAATTATTTTGAACCCGTACTCTCTATTACAGACAATACTTCTGATGTTCAGAAAAGAGCTTTGCTTGGGTTGGGGATTGCACTTTATAATACCGGTCAATTTACAGATGCTATTGAACATCTTTCAGATTTCGAAATGCTTGATCCTCTTTTTGAAAAAGATAAAGTTAATTTTTACATTGCAGAAAATTATTATTCGCTTGGAAAGTTTAATGATGCAATAAACCATTTCCAAAAAGTTGATATTCAAAACCCCGATGTTGGTGCATTGGCTTTATATGGCAAGGCTTACTGTAATTTTAACTTGAATGATTATGAAAATGCTGTTTATAATTTTCAGGATTTTATAAAAAACTTTCCATCGAATGATCGAATGATTGATTCAAAACTTAGATTGGCAGAGAGTTACTACGGCGCTAAAAATTATGCTGCTTCAAGTAAAGTTTATAAAGATTTATTTAAACTTGGCGGTTCGGCAATAAATAATGCAGCCGTTTATTATCAGTATGCTCAAGCATTATATAAAGCGAATGAAACGCAATCTGCATTATTGGAATTTCAAAATCTTCAGCAAAAATTTCCATCGTCAGAATTTGCGGATAAATCTTTATTTACTGTCGCCTGGATTTATTTTCAAGAGGGTGATTTTAAATCGGCGATTGATAAATATCATAATGTATTGACGAAGTATCCCAAATCCAATCTTGCCCCAATTGTTTATTATTCTATTGGAGATGCGTTTTTTAATTTGACAAATTATGACTCCGCCATTGTCAATTATGAAAAGGTGATAAGCTTTTATCCAAACTCCAACTTTGTGTTTGATGCTGTAAATGGCATTCAATATAGTTATGTCGCGCAGGAAAAACCTGGTGAAGCAATTAAACTTATCGAAGGGTTTGTTAATAAAAACCCATCCCTTTCTTTTTCGGATCAGATTTATTTTAAGAAGGGCGAGATCTATTACAGCAGCCGTGAGTATGAAAAAGCAAAATCAAGTTACCAGGATTTTATTGTCAGATTCCCCAAAAGCAAAATGATCGCAGAGGCTTACTACTGGCTTGGAAAGAGTGCTCAAAACTTAAATCAAAATGACGAAGCTATTATTTTT
Source organism: Ignavibacteriales bacterium (assembly GCA_016709155.1). Classification (NCBI taxonomy): domain Bacteria; kingdom Pseudomonadati; phylum Ignavibacteriota; class Ignavibacteria; order Ignavibacteriales; species Ignavibacteriales bacterium. The sequence continues at coordinate 1,032,182 of JADJEI010000013.1, forward strand.
TATAAAAAAGTTTTTGATTTTTATCCTCTTAGCGAATCTGCTTCAGGTGCTGTTATTGAAATTGGAAATATTTACAATCAAATGAAAAATTATGAGGCAGCTGTTCAGATTTTTAATTCTGCAGAAGATAAGCTTGGTAAATCTCCAAAACTTGCAGAGATAAAGTTTATGAAAGCATTAACATTAATTAATCTAAATGATTTAAATCAAGCCGGCAATGTGTTTGATGAAGTGATCCAAAATTACGATGGAACTATTTTCGCCGATAAATCAAAACTGGAAATGGGGATTTTAGCTATCACAACCAAGCAATATGAGAATGCTGAATTCTATCTTAAACTCTTAGTTGATAAACGAACTGATGACCTTGGCGCAAAGGCAGCTTACTATCTTGGGTTTTCTTTATTCGAACAAAAAAATTTAATGAAGCAATTCTTAATCTTGATAAAGTTCGGGTTTCATTTACGAGCTATGACGAGTGGGTTACTAAGTCATTGCTGCTTCTTGGTGACTGCTACGTGCAGATAAAAGATTTTAATAAAGCAAAAGAAATGTACCGTGCAGTTGTCATTAAACATAATTCCGATGCATTTGGTCAGGAAGCCAGAGTCAAAATGCAGGAGCTTGAATAATGAAAAATTTATTTTTGATCAGCTTTCTAATTTCAATAACAGTTTTTGCTCAGGAAAAAGAAGGGAATAATCCTTCAGTAGAACTCCCTGATTTTGTAATCACCGGGAAGTATCAAACTTCAGTGCAGGCGGCAAAAAAACTACCCCCTGATTTTGTGTCAACCATTTCCGAAGATTTTCTTAAACCTTCTTATTCACCGGAAGAAATGGATATTAAAAATATAGAAAACCCGATTGAGAAAGATCTCAAACTATTGGATTCACTAAATTATCTTCAAGGAAAAATTGATGTCGGTGTTGGGTTGTACTCGATACCGGTGGCTGCACTTTCTTACGCCTACCTTTTTGAAGATGGAATTCTTGAAGGTCATTTTGGGGGTGAATATCAAAGAGCATATATTGATCAAAGCAGCCGATATGGTTTAAACGGCGGTGCAAAAGTTCAATATCTTATCTGGAAAAATTCCGGATTTCTTACAAACTCACGAATGACATTAAATGGCGATTACTCTTCAAAAACATTTAAGTTTTTCGGTTCATCAACTCCTGATGAAAAGAGATCACTGAACTCGGGTTATATCAATCTTTCACTCGATAATTATTCAAATGAAAATTTTAATTATTTATTTAAATTTTCTGACACTTCATCAACTATTTCAGAAGAAAAGTTTTCTGAAAATATTTTTAACATACAGTCGTACACAAAATTTATAATAGGTCATTTTAATTTGGGCATGGATCTCAATTATCAAAATCAAACCAAGACAGACAGCATTGGTGATGGAGGCGAGTCGTTTTTCTTCATCAGACCGAAGTTAGAATTGAGAGTCTCTGATTTTGCGAAAGTTGCATTCGGATTTACATACGGAAACTCAGGTAATGAAAATTTTACTTCCCCCTACGCAGCGCTCGCAATGATGCTTGATAAAAATATCTCTCTTTTTGCGGAATATCATCCGGAAGCTGAATTCATTTCAATCGGTTCGCTCCTTAACAATAATGAATATTTTAATCCGCAAAATTATAACAGAATTTTCATCGAAAAATCTTCAGCGATTAATATTTCTATCAAGTACGAATATGAGCGTTATTTCCAGATAGATGGAGGAGTTAGATATTATTCTTCATCAAATAATCCCTATTTCTTTTTATCACAAATAAATAAGAAATACGAACTTGGTTTAACTGAAGCAAAATATTTCAGCGGGTTTATTGATTTTATTTTTCATCCCGGACCGTTCGGAGTGTTTTACGGCTCCACCGAGATTTTAAGTTTGAAGGATACCGCGAATAATTTTGTTCCATTTGTTCCATCAATAAAAATAAATTTTGCATACGGCTATGATTTTAATTTTGGTTTAACGGGGGAAATTAATTTAGACTATCGTTCAAGCAGATTTACTGATATAAACAATATAATTGAAATTGATGATTATATTAATTTGAAAATAAAATTAAGCTATTTGTTCCAACATAATTTATTTTTCACTATGACTTTTGAAAATTTACTTGACTCACAAAATTATAGGTGGGCAAATTATATCGAACGACCTTTCGATATCACTGCCGGAATTCGTTACATCTGGTGACCTGGATAATTAAATTGATTTAAATGAATAAATCAGAACTGATAAAATATTTAGTAAAACTCTCAGGAGTTTCGATCAGCGATTCGAAATTATTTTTTGAAAGCGTTCTGCGAATTATCAGCAATTCATTGATGCATGGTGATTCGATTAGACTTCCTGACGGAGGGTATTTCCATTTTAGAAAAGCTAAACTCGATACTAGATCTGCTTTATTAAAGGACAAGCTTTTCACGGAAAAAGTTCTTGATATTATTATTTATTCTCCTGAAAGAGATTTTAAAAAAACGCAAAGAGAAAATCTAATCTTTAATGTACCTGAACCCGATACAGTTATAGTGAATTATCTTGATAGTTATTTCAGCTTTAGTATTGATAAACAATTAATGCCGGTGAATCAATCTGATTATGATAGTATTTTTATCCCACGAACATTAGCCGAATTAAAACGATTTATCGAAACAAAAGCGAAAAATTTTTTTGATCAATGTGAAGTAATGAAAGAACAAAAGCTTCAACCCAACCTCTGGTTATCGGCAGTGATGCTGTGTTCGGCAACCAGAACGAGCCTAACTGGACTGAGTTGACTGTCAAAAATCCTAAAGATAAAATTGATGAAAAGGGAGGTGCTGACAATATAAACTTTGAAAGTATTACCTGGGATTTCAGTCCAGAATTGGAGAGAGAAATTAAAGAGGATGAAATTCTTGACTTTACCCACGATGAATTGTTGAACAAGACTATTGAAGATGAAATGGAAAATTTATCCTGGGATTTCGGACTTACTGAGTCTTCAAAAATCCTTATTGAAGATGAACATAGTGAGCAATCGAAAGATGAATTTGTGCCTTCCGAAATAAAAGCTGATGAACCAGTAAAATCCATAGAAACAATCGAATCAATCGAAACAATAGATCTTTCTTTAGACGACATAGAGAAGCAAATAGAATCATTGTCCGGAATTGTTTTAAATGAAGAGCAAGTTGATGATACAGATAAATTTCAACGAGTTGTTGCAGCAGTTGAATCAGAGATAAATAATGAAACAGTTAATGATTCAAAGCAAGCTGAGACTGAACCTGAATCTCCGACAAATACAGATTCTTCCTCCAATTCATCTAACGCAGCCCAAAATGCTTATCCAATAGACATAAAAGAAATTGTTAATCAGGTCGCTGAAAAGCGAGGAGAGAAAAAAGAAGACGAAACTAAAAAGGAATTTCTAAATAAAAAGAATTCGATATTTAAAGAGAAGGATTTCGAAAATAAACGTCATTCTCCATTTTGGCGGGTCTTTATTTTATCCATTCTGATCACTTCATTTTTTGTCTATTTTTTTATTATTAACAAGACTAGTTCAAGTTCAAGTTCAGGTTCAAGTTCAAGTTCAGGTTATGATGGAATTGAATCAGATATGGTGGTGGGAGCAAAAATTAATGTTCCAAACTTAATTGTTGAGAGAGGATTTGAAATCCCTGTTACGTATCCTTATCTCAAAGGAAATTCATTGCGTGTTGCACAATTTAATCCATTGAGTGAAATAAGTTTTCAAAATGAAACTAAAATTAAAGAAGCAAAAGACAGCAGTGAAAACAAACAAAATGCTAATATTAAATCTTCTGAAATACAGTTACGCGAAGGACAGGAATATTCGAGTGTAGGAAGAAATATTTTCAAGTATATCGATGGATTTACAGTGCAGGTCGCATCTTATCAAGCGCTCAACATGGCTGAAGAAGAAGCAAGAAAATATATTAATCGCGGCGAAAATACATTCGTGCAAAAAGTAAATATAAAGGGTATGGGAATTTGGTACCGGGTCAATGTAAGCGGCTTCAAAACGTTAGAAGAAGCCCAAAGATTTTCAAACACAATCGCTAATAAATAGGAAAAAAAATGAATTTACTATCAATATTTCTTAAAGGTGGGTTTATAATGTGGCCGATTCTGCTTTGTTCTATCATTGGACTTGCAGTAATCATTGATCGGTTTATGGTTATTCGAAAAGCTAAAATAAATATCCCGGCTTTTTTGGTTAGACTTCGAGGACATCTAAAAAAGAAAGATGTTTCGAGCGCAGTTAGTTATTGTATGGAAGAAAAATCTCCGGTAGCTAATATTGTTCGTAAAGGATTAATGAAATACAAATTTGGACACGAAAGGGTGAAGGAATCAATTGAGAATGCGGGCATACAGGAGATTAGCAAATTAGAGAAGGGATTATCGGTGCTTGCAACCGTTGCAGGCATCGCACCCCTCCTTGGATTTCTTGGAACAGTTACGGGAATGATTCAAGCATTTATGACGATTGAGGACCTTGCAGGAACTGCCAACCCTGCTGATCTTGCCGGCGGTATTTGGGAAGCGTTAGTAACAACAGCTTTCGGTTTGATAGTAGGTATTCCGGCACTCGCTTTCTACAATTATTTTCTATCTGCCGTAAAAAAGGTTGTAGGTGATATGGAAACAGTTGCTAACGATGTTGTTGATATTATTCAGGATGATGTGCATTCATCAGATGATACGCCAATCGAAATAGAGATGTAGGTAGAATATGAAATTTAAAATGTCAAATCAGCCTTTAAGTATATTTCAATATTCTTCTCTAACAGATATTGTTTTTTTACTTCTGATTTTTTTTCTATTAACTTCACAATTTGTTATTCAGACAGGTGTAAAAGTGAAGCTGCCAGGCTCCAAAACCAATGAGCAGTCGCTTGCAGCAACAATGATAGTAACTCTAACTGCCGATGGAACAATTTATGCCGGCTCTGAAGTTTGTTCACTTGAGCAGCTTCCATCAAAATTAACTTGGCTTAAAGCAGGCACAACTGAAGATAATTTAATAATAAAAGCTGATAAAACTGTCGCGATAGATCTAATGATAAAAGTTATTGATGCTGCGAAGACTGCGGGTATTGATAAATTTACGATTCAAACAGAAAAGGAAATCTAACGGATAAAAATTATGATGACTTATCGAAGCATTAAAAATTTTTCCTACTCTATTTCTTTGCTGCTTCATTTATTGTTGCTGCTCACTTTTGTATTAGTGCATTTTCCTTTCGATTACCCCCCCCGAGATTTTGTTGAACTATCTTTTGGTGTTTCAGGTGAGTCAGGCTCATCAGGCTCTATGGGGGAACAGTTTGAAAAAATTGAAGATCTTTCTAAACCTGAAGTAGTGAATCAAACCAAAGAGACAAACCCAAAAGTTGAAGAAGTTGAACTGCCAAAAGCAAAGAATGTCGAACAGGAAAATATTATCAAACCTGCCGATAAGGAAAAAGAAAAATCTGATATATCTTCTACCAAAAATGAACAAAATAAAAACTCGAAAACCACTACCTCGGGAAGTGGAAATAATGCAATGGGTGAGGGAACGTTTGGCTATGACATTGATTGGGGAGGAAATGGCACAAGAAAAATTTATAGTTATGTTTTACCTGAATATCCTGAAGGAGTATCCAAAGAAATAGATATCCGGCTTCGATTCACAATTTTACCTGACGGGACCGTGGGGAATATAGCTCTATTAACTAAAGCTGATACAAAACTTGAAAATGCAGCAATAAATTCTTTGCGTCAGTGGAGATTTGAAGGGCTCCCGGCAACTCAGCAGCAAGTTGAACAAAAAGCAGTTATAGTTTTTCCTTATCGCCTTCAGTAGAAGTATCAGCGTAATAGAACCGGTAGAAAAAATATTCGGAAATTGATAGAAGAGTGAGTGAAAAAGTATCTCTGTCAAACTGAATCCCAAAACCTTCTGGTTCAAGGAATAATTTTGTTATCATTGTTGAAATTGTCCATCCAACTGCAAATAAAATCCCTATCAAAGCAACATTAGTAAACGCTGAAGAAAGTTTTTCTTCCTGCCATTTTTTTGTGAAAATTATTAAAGCAAAAATTAAATGAACAAAAAAAATAATAGCAGTAATCATAACGAGTTAAATTCTTTCTGCCTTTTTATTTAAAAATATTTTTGCAATAACTGCACCCAAAATCGCGAAGATTATATCAATAATTAAATTGCTGAATAAAATTATCACAGAATAAAATACTGAAAATCCTGTTTGTTTAATTTCATTTGCCACTCCCTTCATAAGATTCAAACTTTCTTCGGCAAGATCTCCCAAATTCATATCCTGGATTATTTGTTCTGACTGAGGAAGTGTTTCAACGAAATCGTTTGTACGGCTGATTGCTGTGAGTAATATATCAAAACCAGTTGAAAAGAGAGCTGCAAATATTCCGGTAAGAAATCCAAACCAGATTGCCTTCTTAACCTGGATCGGTAATGATGAATTATTGATCTTTAAATCAAGAAACAAAGAGAATCCGCCTGCTAAAGGAATAACGAAGCAGCACCCAAATTCTTTTAAACCGGGGATAGTTGTCAGTACTGCTGCAGCAAATCCGCAAACAAATGAGGGAAGAATATTTTTCAATGAATTGAACCTCTAATTTTTATTATTTGATTTTCAAATGTTGCTGCCGTATAGTTAAACGCTGTCATCGCAAATGCCACCCCTGTTAAAAATGCTATCCAATTACTGTAAGAATAAACACCCGATGAATATAAAGTAACATCAACTACCATAGGGATTGATGATGCAACAAACAGAAAATTAGTTATCAGAATTTTTTTTGAAATAAAGAGATTAAAAAAGCCAGCAGTAAATGCACCTAAATATATTCCGGCACATCGCCAACACACGAATAATTTTATTCCTGAAATTTCAAAAAGTTTATCTTGCTGCTGGTGGCAAACACTGCCATAGCTATTTTTTAAAAAAAATTCTACAATAGGATTAGACAATCCAATCAATCTGGATAAAGGATAGGTAAAACCAATACACCAAAATGATATAAGTAGAAACAAGATAATTTTTGATGAAGAGAATTTGCCCGGCATTATTTCTGATTTTGAATGTTGATTTACTTTGTCTGGTTTAACGGGCGAAAACAAGTATAGATTTTTGAGTAAGTACATAGAGCTTATTATTAAACAACAACGATGAAATAATGTTTTCGTTTAGATCATAACCGAGCAGATTCACTTTACGAAGCTCGTGCGAATTTTCTTTAAAATCAATAATGTAAATACTATCTGTATTATTTAATGAAAGGATGGAGTAGATAGTTTTTATGCTTGAGAAATATAATTCTGAAGGAAAAATAGAAATGCCATTTCCATACTGATCAAAAATGACAATTCTGTTTTCATCTATTACAAACAAACTGTTGTCGGGTGTAACAGCAAATTTTCGGGGTGAATTTAAGGCAAAATTTCCCGCATCATAACCGCCGAACTGCTGAATAAAATTTCCAAACAAATCGAATTTTATTATTCTTTTATTTTCTGAATCAAGAATAAAAAGATCACCAATATTCGATGTAACACTTGCAACCGGGTAACCAAAACTTTCTTCACTGTTTTCACTTTCATGAGTACTGAGTTGTGAAATGAAATTCAGGTCTTTATCGAATCTTTGCACCCTATGATTATTATAATCGCAAACGTAAACAGATAATGCATTTGAAAAAACATCTATCGGAAAATCAAATGAAGCAGCATCCCATCCGTATCCCCCGATGGTTACAATTTGATTTCCATTTGTGTCAATTTTTATAATTTCATTCTTAAATTTATCAGCCACAACAATGAACCCTGATGCATTAATATCAAATGCCGATGCCTGCTCAAATTCGCCAATTTTATTTGAAAAATAGAAATCCTGTGCTTGTGAATTAGCAAGAATAGTTGAAACCAAAAGTAGTATGTAAAACAGTATTCTCATTTTAAAAATTTGTAAATCATTATTACAAATATCAAACTTTCTCTCTTAAAAAAGACAAAATATTTAATTGTAAAGAATAACTAAAAACTATAAATTTGCGTCGTTATTTATTTGAATTGTCCCGTGGTGTAACTGGCAACACGTCTGACTCTGGATCAGAAGAGTTCAGGTTCGACCCCTGACGGGACAACTAAAATTGCTAATGGAAAATGTTTTAGGGATATGGGAGTAGGTCTTGGAATTTTTATTTTATCCATTGTAACTAAATTATTTTACACTGGCGCGTTCGTCTAGTGGCTTAGGACACCGCCCTCTCAAGGCGGGGATCACGGGTTCGAATCCCGTACGCGCTACTTCTAAAGCGAGCAGATTGTTCGCTTTATCTATTTATAAAATATCATTAGAATGAAAAGATTCGAGAAGCATATTTTTGTTTGTGAAAATGTCAGACCTCAAAATCACCCACGAGGCTGCTGCAGTGAAAAGGGAAGTTTACAGCTTAGAGATTATTTAAAAAAACGAATTAAAGAATTAGGCATTAATTCTGATATTCGAGTCAATTCTTCCGGCTGCCTTGATGCTTGCGAATTTGGTCCTTCAATCGTCGTTTACCCCGAACAGATATGGTATGGTGGTGTTTCAATGGAAAATGTTGAAGAGATTATTCAGAGCCATTTAATTCAAAACCATCCTGTCGAGCGATTACTTATAAAAGATGCACGTTTCAATAGAGATGTTAAAGACAAATCTTAAAATTCGTGCGCGAAATATATTCGATATTCTTAGAAAGGAATACCCGGATGTCAAACCCGCACTTGAGTATAAAAATCCATTTCAGTTATTAATAGCGACTATATTGTCAGCGCAGTGCACCGATGAAAGAGTTAATCTTGTTACTAAAAAACTTTTCAAAAAATATAGATCACCGGCAGATTTTCTTTCTGCGGAAATTGGTGAATTGCAAAAAGATATTTTCTCCACAGGTTTTTACAGACAAAAAGCAAAGAGTATTATCATATGCTGCACTCAATTGATTAACGAGTACAACGGTAAAGTTCCGGCGGATTTTGATAGCTTAACAAAACTTGCAGGGGTGGGGAGAAAAACTGCATCTGTCATTGCCGGGAATGCCTTTGGAATTCCAGCCATCGCAGTTGATACACATGTTAAACGGTTATCTAATTTACTTGGGTTCATTGAGTCGGATGATCCGGTGAAAATAGAATCCAAATTGAAAGATCTGCTGGATGAATCTGACTGGATAAATTCTTCGCACTGGCTTGCCTCTCATGGCAGAAAAATTTGTATTGCGAGAAAACCTAAATGTTCTGAATGTGTAGTAAATTCTCTCTGTCCATCGAATAAAATCTCCGGAGGAAAATTTGGGAAATGATATAATGCACGATAGACTAAAGTGTCTTTCAATATTAAATGAATACACAAAAAGTGACAGCTTGCTTAAACATGCTTTTGCCGTCGAAACATGTGTTCGCGCTTACGCAGCAAAGCTTAATGAAGATGTTGAATTTTGGGGAAATGTTGCATTGCTTCACGACTTTGATTATGAAATGTTCCCCAGTGCTGAACAACACCCTTTTAAGGGGAGTGAAATTTTAAAAGAGAAAGGATTTAGCGAAGAATTTCGCAGAGCAATTTTATCGCATGCAGCATATACCGGCGTCACGCGGGAAAGTAAACTGGAAAAAATTCTTTTTGCCTGTGATGAATTAGCTGGATTTATTACAGCAGTTACTTATGTTCGTCCGAGTAAATCAATAGATGAGGTAGAGGTATCTTCAGTAAAAAAGAAAATGAAAGATAAAGCCTTTGCACGGGCAGTCAGCCGGGATGATATAAAAAATGGTGCTGCCGAGCTCGGAATGGATCTTGATTCGCATATTGCTTTCTGTATAAATGCGATGAGAGAAAATAAAACGCTTTTAGGATTATAATTGAAAAGCTCACTGCTATCCGAAATAATTTTAATATCAGTAAAATAAATTAAAATTGAATCGTATTGAGAAGGATTTTTATATAACTAAAATAAATCACTATTAACCATAAGGCAGTTGATTATACAAAAGAGCAAACCGTTAAAACGGTTGGCAGTTAAATATTTTTTAAGTTCTCAACGGGATTAATCCCGTTGAGAATGTAAATCAAATAATAATTAACCGTTTCAACGGTTTCATATTTCAATTAGTGAACCAAGGTATTTAGAATTAGGCAAAAACATTCGATATTTTTTAAAATAAATTATTTTGGGCAGAAGTGGAAAAACTATTTTAATCAATACGAAAAAAGAATAAGTTATCGGTGAATCATTTTGCACATTAGATTTAAAATCCCGGAAGAATTCATTTCGGACGTAATAAAATTGAATTACTTTAATTGACTTGACATTATCCCTATTAGTTGTATAAATTTCGAACAAAAATATTCGGGAAAAGTTTTATTAGAGATTTGCTACTGAAAAAATTAACTGCAGAATTAATATTGATTCTATTTTGATAATTCTGTAATGTTTTATTAACCATCTTGAGAATGAAATGAAAAGCAAAATCTCATTGTTTTTTCTGATATTTTTTAACTTCAGCATACTTGCCCAATCTGATCTTAAAATTATCTCGTCCGATCAACGCTCCATTTTATTGGAATTTGTTCCTGTTTATACAGATACATCCATAAACATTATTGATGGTCAGTCATTCTACTCTTTTGATTTTAATAATTCTTATTTACCAATGTCTGATAATCCGGGCGTACCAATTCAGCGGGAAAGACGATTCAATCTTGGTGTACCCGATGAAAATGGAAACACAATTGAAATTCTTAGTACTGAAAGTATTGAAAGAACAGGTGAACTTTTGCCTTACCCAAAAATGATGAAAGATGGCGATTTCAATATTCCTAAATATGAGAAATCAAATGAATACTCATCTTTCAAATCTGAATTTGAGTTAGTTTCCTTCGGTGATTTTGGTTTAGTGCGTGATCTGCCCGTACAAACTTTTATAATAAGACCAGTTCAATTTGATCCATCAATTAATAAGATTAAAATTTATAAGAGAATACTCTTTCGCGTGAACTTTACTGCACAAAGTTTCAATAATCCAGTTAGCGATGATTTACTTCAGTCAGCCGTCTTAAATTATAATTCGGCAAAATTCTGGGTGAAGAGAAAAACGCAGTTGAATAAAGAAATAATTAATAGCGTACTTTCAACCGGTAAATGGGTTAGATTCGAGACTCCGACAGAAGGCATTTATAAAATAGATTACAATTCACTTTCTTCATTCGGAATAGATCCTTCAACTGTTGATCCGCGAACAATTAAAATTTATAATAACGGTGGAAAAGTTCTTCCCGAATTAAACACCGATGACCGCCCAATTGATTTAATCGAGAATGCAATTTTAATTTCAGGTGAGAGTGACGGTAAATTTGATGCAAGCGATTATATCTTATTTTATGGAAGGGGTACATCTTTCTGGGATTTTGATCAAACCGCAAATGATTTAACCAGACAAATCAATCCCTATTCTGCACAAAACTTTTTCTGGATAACTTCCGGCGGGAACAACGGCAAACGAATGACTAACAAATCAAGTGAATCTGCTGATGCTATTCTTATAGTCAATAATACACCCGCCTTTATTCTTTACGAGGATAATAAAATAAATCTTGGCAAATCCGGACGTGAATTTTTTGGTGATGATTTCACTCCCACAGTTAATTCAAGAACTTATACTAATAAACTTGATAAACGCGATAATTCTCTTCCGGTGAATTATAAATTCAGGTTTGTTAATGGAACATCGGTTCCGTTCACTTTGTCTCTTCAGGAAAATTCATCTTCAATTTTTAATGATATAATAAGTGGTCATGACGACTATTATAAGGTTGGATATTCTGAAATTAATTTTGCAGATTTCAACAGTGCACTAACAGATGACAGAAGCGTACTAAAATTTCAATCTACCTTCTCGAATTCAAGCGGCTTAGGTTATTTAGATTATTTTGAAATTGAATATACAAGATTCTTAAAACCGGTTGATGATCATCTCCTCTTTTTCTCTCCTATAGCCGATGGAATTGTTGAATATGACTTATCTGGTTTTGCCTCTACAAATATTAAAGTTTATGATGTTACCGATTTTAGCAACACAAAGATTATTACTAATCCATCCATGCTTAGCGGCGGAGAATTCCGATTTAAGGCAGCAGAAAATAGTGTATCAAATTCAAGATACTTTGCTGTTGGTAACGATAAATTTTTAACGCCAATCAATCCGGTTGAAGCATCTAATTCAAATGTTCATGGTATTGAATCCGGTGCAAAATACATAATCATAACCTCAAAAGAATTTCTTGATGCAGCCAACCGTTTGAAGGATTACAGACAAAATGAAGCAGAAATTCCAATCTCTACAATTGTGGTTGATATTCAAGAAATTTTTAATGAATTCAGCAGCGGGTTATTTGATCCCACAGCAATGACAGATTTTCTGAAATATGCCTATGACAACTGGTCAATTAAACCCGAATATGTTTTATTTTTTGGAGCCGGCACTTATGACTACAAAAACATTGAAGGCTTCGGCAGCAATTTTATTCCTACCTACCAAACTGTTGAATCGCTTGCATTAATTTATTCTTATACAACAGATGATTATTTCTGCCGCGTTTCGGGAACTGATTCGGTTGTTGATTTAGGGTTTGGGAGAATTACGGTTCACAACTCAACAGAGGCGAATAATGTAGTGGATAAAATCATTTATTATGAAACGCAAAGTGAAAAAGGACCGTGGCGGAATAATATTACAATGATTGCCGATGATGAGAAAACCTCAACGACCTACGAAGGAAGTGAGCACACTGCTCCTTCTGAAACTTTGGCTACTACCATAATACCACAGTCATTTGATATTCATAAAATATATTCAACTACTTATGCTGATGTAATTACCGGTGCAGGCAGAAGAAAGCCAGACGTTAACAAAGCTATAATTGATGCAATAAACGAGGGTACGCTTCTCGTAAATTATATCGGTCACGGTAGTCCGGATGTTTGGGCACACGAATTTATTTTTGAAAAAAATGTCACAATCCCACAATTAAAAAATGATAAATATTTTTTTATGTCTGCTGCAACATGCGATTTTGGATATTATGACATCCCCAATTCTGTTAGCGCAGCGGAAGAAATGTTATTGATGCCCGATGCCGGTGAAATAGGTGCATTTACTTCTTCCCGATTGGTTTATTCCGGTTTAAATCATAATTTAAATTATCAATTATTCCGTGATTTATTATTAGCAGCAAGAGATTCATTGAATCTAAATGTACCCCTTGGGAAAGCATTGTTCGAAACAAAGTAATTATACTATGGCGTTAACGATCAGAAGTATCATATTTTTGGCGATCCTCTTCTAAGGCTGCGAGTCCCGGAATACCCTGCAATGATCGATACTATAAATGGCAGCGGTTTGACAACTGCAGTACAAATAAAAGCACTTGGAGATGTGAATCTTTCGGGAAAAATTTTAGATGACAATGGAAATTTGTGGAGTGATTTTAATGGCGAAGGAATACTAACCGTATTTGATTCCGAAAGAAGTGTACTGCTCGAAAAAATGAGTACAATCAGCAATCCATTTTATATGAAAATTCAAGGCGGGGTAATTTTTAAAGGCAGAATATCTGTTATCAATGGACAGTTTGAGTCGAGTTTCGTTGTTCCAAAAGATATTTCTTATGAAAATAAGAATGGAAAGATTGTATTTTATTTCCTCAATTCTAATTCGGATGGATTGGGTTACACAAATCAGATCATTGTAGGAGGCACTGATACCACAAAATCAAATGATGGTGCTGGACCCGAAATTGAAATTTATTTTGACGATACATCTTTTAGAAACGCTTATCTTGTAACTCCCAACTCAAAGTTAATTGTTAAACTTTCTGATGAGACAGGACTTAACACAACCGGTACGGGAGTTGGGCATAATCTTGAAGGCATTCTCAATGACGATAAGAATAACCCATTAAACCTTACAAACTATTTTACTGGTGATTTAGATGCCGACGGCAAGGCGGGGGAGATAAACTACCAATTTTCTGATCTCGAACAAGGCGAATATAAAATACAGGTAAAAGCATGGGATGTATTCAATAATTTTTCCGATGAAATAACCTATTTCAGTGTAGTTTCCGGTGATGAACTGGTTATCAGCGATATTTATAACTATCCAAACCCGTTTAGTTCAAATACAACATTTACTTTTCAGCAGAACCTTAATTCACCAATTGACGTGAAGATAAAAATTTATACAGTTGCCGGAAGATTGATCAAACAGATTGAACAGAATGCCATCAATGAAAAATACGTTACGATTGATTGGGATGGTAGAGATGAAGATGGTGATATTTTAGCTAACGGCGTCTATCTTTATAAGATAATCGTTAAAACGATCAACGGTGATTTCAATAAAAGCGTGCTTGGTAAAATTGCCGTAATAAAATAGGACTAAATTTTAAGTCTGTTTTTTATCATAATTTTTATATTTTAAATCCCTGCAGAAGATCATTTATTTTAGAAACTAAATAGCTTAATTATTAATCGGAGGTTACAAAAATGAAAGTACTAATCAGGCTCCTGCTGATCAGCGTGTTGTTTACAATGTTTGGAAAAGTTACCTATGCCCAAGGTGAAGCCGCTGTTCCATTTCTTCTTTTAGCTCCTGATTCTAGAGCCGGCGGGCTTGGTGAATCCGGAACCGGACTTGCAGACAACTCGGCTGCGATTTTCTGGAATCCTGCAGGAATTGCTTTCCTGACGGGAACTGAACTTAGTATTACGCACAGTAACTGGCTTCCCCAATTTAATCTTGATTTATTTTACGATTATCTTACCTATCGGCAGTACTTTGAAGAATTAGATGGAAGTGTTACAGCAAGTATCACCTATATGAACTTTGGCGAGTTTGTCCGAACCGGTCCGGATTCTCCTGACCCAATTGGCACATTCCGATCCTTTGATGCTGCTCTTACTCTTGGCTATGCAACCAAAATAGATCCTGATTGGGGACTCGGATTTAATTTCCGTCTTATTCATAGCCGTCTATCAGATGCACCGACTGCTGAAGAACAAGGTTCCGGTGTTGCAACTTCTGTCAGTTTTGACATTGCTGCAATGTGGCGACCGGTCAGATTTGTTCTTCCATTTCCTTGATGAAGACATTGGTGGAAAGTTAAGTATCGGTGTAAATCTAAGTAATCTCGGTCCAAAAATTTATTATATAGATCGTGCTCAGGCAGATCCTATTCCTACAAATTTCAGACTTGGTTTTGCTTATAAAATTCTTGATGATGAATATAACTCAATGATCTATACGCTCGACTTTAGCAAGCTGCTTGTTAGCCGAGATGGAGCTACCTCAAAGGAATTCTATCAGGCAATATTTACAGCTTGGGCTGATGATAGAGCAAGCGAGGAAATTAGAGATATCGTCACTTCCATGGGTTTGGAATATTGGTACGGAAGTCCGGGTGATTTTCTTTTTGCACTTCGCTCCGGCTTCTTTTACGAAGATCCTTCTTACGGCAACCGAAAATTTTTGACTTTTGGCGCCGGTATCAGATATGATATTTACGGATTTGATTTCAGCTACATAACCACTTCTGTTTTCAAAGGTGGTGAGAATCATCCGCTTTCCGATACATTGAGATTTACAGTATTAATTGGCTGGGGTGCTGTTCCCGAATCTACTAAAGGACTCCCAAGAGGAATTTAATCTATTTTATGCGTCAACTTTATAAGCTGTTTTTTGTAGCAATAATTTATTTGGGCAGTTCATCTGCCCAAAATTTTATTGGAGAAATAAATCCTTTTCCTTCAAAACCGATTGAACAAATTCTATCAAATGATACGATAAAAATTCTTGCGGTGATGGTGAACTTTGCCGATGATAAAGACGAATCAACTTTTGGAAATGGGAAATTTGGATCTATCTATACTCAGAATTATGGAAATACAATTATTGATCCACTTCCGCACGACACCAAATATTTTGAATCTCATCTTCAATTTGCTCAAAATTATTTTCAAAAAGTCTCCGGTGGAATGGCTAATATTTCTTTCACAATTTTACCTGACACTTTTTCAGTTTCAAAGACAATGAGGAATTATTCGCCGGAAAATAATTCAAGTGATTTTACTGTGATTGGTTCATTTGCGGAAGAGGTTTGGAGAATTGCGGATCAAAATAATCCAGGTTTTAATTTTAGTGATTATGACCTTTTCATTATCTTTCATGCAGGGGTGGGCAGAGATGTTACTCTTCCGGGAAGTCTTGGAACTGAAAGAGATATTCCATCAGTTTATCTTTCAACGAATGCTCTAAAACATATTTATGGCGAAACATTTGAAGGATTTCCTGTTTCCGGCGGTTCATTTAAAATTTTGAATAGTATGATCATTCCTGAAACCGAGAGCAGGGAAGTCAGCAGTTTCGGAAGTGTTTTCCTTTTTGAGCTTTCAATTAATGGGTTATTAGTCGCAAGTATCGCCAGCCATCTTGGGCTTCCTGATTTATTTGATACAGAAACCGGACTAAGTGCAATCGGACGTTTTGGATTAATGGATGGACAATCAATCTTTGCATACAATGGATTGTTTCCTCCCGAGCCATCCGCCTGGGAAAAAATTTATCTTGGTTGGAAAGAACCAATTGTTGTTGAACCCGGCAATTACAATCTTTCCTTAACCTCAAATACAATTGCATCTTTGAGTGATACTGTCATTCTCAAAGTCCCGCTTAACTCAACAGAATATTATTTAGTTGAGAATAGAACCCGGGATGCTTATCAGGATGGGGCGAATATCTCTTATAAAATTGGGGAGGTTATTTTTAGTAAAAATTTTGATAAAGATACCTCAGGCTTTTATAGCTTTCAAACTGACTCAGTTGATGGAGTTGTTATTGATGTTGATGAATTCGATTGGGCGCTTCCAGGTAGTGGAATTATTGTCTGGCACATTGATGAAAATGTAATTGTCTCTAAAATTGCTGAGAATAAAATTAATACAGATAAAAAACTTAGAGGAGTTGATGTTGAAGAAGCTGATGGCGTGCAGGATATCGGTGAAACCTTCTTTACAATTTTTGGCGACGAAGTAATCGGCGAAGGAACTGAGGAAGATCTCTGGCATAAAGATAATCCAGCGGACTTATTCAAGAACCGATTTTCAAAAGATACTTACCCAAACACAAATACAAATTCCAGTGCAAATAGTTTAATTACTTTTTCAAATTTTTCTTCAATTGCAAATCGAATGTCTTTCAGTTTGACCTTCGGTGACTCGATAATTAAACCGATTTTTTCTAAGCAATTAGATATTTCTGGACAAAATAAACTTACATCAGGCAGCAGCAGTGATTTCAGATTTGCGCTGCTCAATAATCAGGACTTACTAATTATAGACGAATCAGGAAATGTTAAAAAAACTTTTACAAATTTTTCATCTTACAAAGTTGCATCAACCAGCTTAATTGGTTCTAATTATTTTGTCGGCGCTCTTAATAATACGCTAAACATTTATATGACCGATGGACAAACAGAATTTTTTAAAAGTGTTGATGTAGGAGTTCCTATTTCTACCGCGCCGGTTCTTGTAAATTTACTTGGTGAAACAATCATTAAAATTGTTGCTTGAGATTCTCTAAAAGATTTCTCTCTTGGATCGCTTCCTTCAACCCCACCTGTCCAAATAAACAGCATAAAACTTGGCGAACAACTTAATATTTACAGATTATCTTTTGCTGCCGGCAGATTTTCCTATCTCGCTGAAGCACTTTCTGATCCGGTTCCTGAAATAGCGAAATATAAATTTATTGATGACACTGGTTTTGCTTATGAATTTATTGGTGAAAAACCTGGCGCTATCGCAACCACATTTTCCCGCACGGGGGAGTTTGTAAGCGTAGTTTTAGTAGAGCATAAATTTTATATTTTCTCAGAAGGAAAACTCCTTAAAATTTTAGAAAATTCAGGTTGGATCCCTTCGTTCACGTTTTCAGTTGGCGATATAAAAAATGACGGCGAGAATTATATCATTTTTGCCAACGGAAATAAAATTGAAGCAATCAACTTTGCAGGTGCTTCTGCAGATAATTTTCCTTTTGAAGATCCAAATCAAAAAACATTTTTCAGTACCCCTTTAACCGCCGATATTGATGGAACAAATCACTCGGAGGTTATTGCTTCTACGGAAGACGGTAGGATTTTTGCCATTGATGGTGCGACTGGCAAAATAATTTCCGGATTTCCTATTTCCGCAGGTTCTTTTAGCATCGGAACACCTTCGATATTTGTTGATGGACAAAACAAAATTTCACTTGCTTACCTTAACGCAGGTAGAAACTTTTCGGCTTGGGAAATTGGTCCTACCGAAGGAACAAGATTTTGGACTGAAGCGTACGGTTCAAATTTTAATTCTGCCTCAATTGAAGCTGCTTCAGTTGATAATTCTGTTAATGAGTTTTTCCCTGTTGAACGCGCCTATAATTATCCAAATCCTGTCTATGAAGGGACTACAAATATTCGATACTTCGTTTCTGAAGATTCAAAAATAAATATTAAAATTTTTGATCTTGCAGGTGACTTTGTGGATGAGTTGAACGACGATGCACAAGGAGGTTTTGATAATGAAACAGTGTGGAATGTTGGAAATATTCAAAGCGGGGTTTATCTCGCTCGAATCGAAGCATCAAGCAGCAGCGGCAAAACTGAAAGCGCAATTATTAAAATAGCGGTTGTGAAATAATTTTCTCAGCTTATCATTTAACAATTCTAATTTTTAAAACATTTTTTTAATGCAAAAATATTTTCGTATCGCAGCAAGCATTTTGTTTTTTACTAATCTATCATTTTCGCAATTCACAGAATTTCATCCTGAACTGAATTGGTTTACTATTAAAGGCGAACACGCTGAAGTTCATTATCATGAAGGTGCGGATAGAACTGCGAAAGTCATTTCAAAAATTATTGATGAAGTTTGGGGTCCCATTACTTCTCTTTATGACTATGAACCTGAAACTGTTCATTTCGTTATTAAAGATTTAGATGATTACTCAAACGGCGCAACATATTTTTTTGATAACAAAATAGAAATTTGGACAAGTGCACTTGATTTTGATCTGCGCGGGCAGCATAACTGGCTCCGTAATGTTATTTCGCACGAGTTTACTCATATGGTACAAATTCAAGCTGCAATGAAGGTGGGGAGAGGAGTGCCGGCTTTCTTTTTACAAATGTTAAACTACGAGGATGAGCGGCGTCCGGATATACTTTACGGATTTCCGAACACGATAATCAGCTATCCACTTGCAAGTATAAATATGCCAGCCTGGTTTGCTGAAGGAACTGCACAGTACATGCGAAAAGATTTTGATTATGATAATTGGGATTCGCACCGCGATATGATTCTTCGCTCGTATGTTCTTGATGATAAAATGCTGACCTGGAATGAAATGGGTGTTTTTGGAAAAACTTCGCTTGGGAATGAATCTGTTTATAATTCAGGTTTTGCTCTTACAAGGTATATTGCTCAAAAATATGGCGAAGATAAATTAAAAGAAATAACAAACGCTCTCGGCAAATTTGGTAACTTCACTATTGATGCCGCCTTCAGCGATGTTCTTGGTAAAAATGGAAATGAGATTTATAATGAATGGAAAAATTTTCTGAAAGAGGATTATCAAAATAGAACTGAATCTATTCGCTCAAACCTTGTTGAGGGTGAGTTGATTGCAAAAGATGGATTTGGTAATTTCTATCCTCAATATTCTGATGATGGAAATAAGATTTTTTATGTTTCTAATAAATCATCAGACTATTTCAGCCCTGCGGGTATTTATCAATATGATTTAATAACTAAAGAAGAAAAATTATTAGTCGGTACTGTTCGCTCAACTTTCAGTCTTATCCCCGAAACAAAAAAAATTCTCTACGCAAAACTTTCTGATGATAATAAAAATTGGTACAACGTTCATGATCTTTATACTTATGATATTGAAAATGAGGATGAAGTTCGATTAACTTATAATCTGAGGGCGAACCAGCCAAACCTTTCGCACGATGGTAAAAAAATAGTATTTCTTTATCAGAAAGATGGCACTTCTAATCTCGGGTTAATTGATATTGACGGCAATAATTTTAAGCCGCTGACTTTTTTCCAAAACGGCGAGCAGGTTTTTAATCCAAAATTTTCTAACGACGATTCATACATAGTTTTTGATTATTCGTATTATCAGGGAAGAGATATTTATAAAATTAGTGCTGATGGAGGAACTGCTGAGCCTGTAATGACATCAAAATTTGATGAGCGAAATCCTGTTTTTAACAGTGCTGGAAAACTAATTTATGCTTCGGATGAAACCGGGATTTATAATTTGTATTCACTCGATCTCAATTCAAAAGAGAAAAAGCAGCTAACCAACGTACTTGGCGGTGCATTTATGCCTGTTGAGGACTTGAACGGAAATATTGTTTATGCTGGTTATACTTCAACCGGTTATAAAATATTTCAAATGCTAAATACCGAAAAGCAGAAAGTTGACAAAAATAAATCCTATGTTCGTGTAGAAAACCCTCCCTTAAATGCCGACCAGCCAAAAGGCGATATTTCAAAATTTGATATTAATCATCTCAAGAATTTTGATGATAAAAAATTAGATGACATTCAATCTGAGAAATATACAGGCAAATTTTCTAAACTTACTTTTTATCCGTTTATCAGAATTGATAACTATAATACTTCAAATAGTTTTTTTGAAAAACTTAAACCCGGTTTGTACGTTTCCTCAAACGATATGTTAAATCGGTATTCGATTTTTGCGGGTGCTTCTATTAATTCCAAACTTGAGCGCGACTTGTTTCTTATTTTTGATTATAGAAATAAACTTCCACTTTTATTCGACCTTGGTTTAAAACCCGAACTCGCTCTCGAAATTTATAACATTAGCCGTAAAGCTAATATTGATATTTTCTTCGGCGCTGATACTGTCGGTTCTACAGTTAATTATGACTTTATCATTCCGGATGACGTTACCTATAATCTGTTTGAAGTTGATGTTGCTGCAAAGCATAAAATATTTTCACGCGAACAAAATTTAGAGTTCAGGTTTATTTTTAGCAGGTACTCTGCATCGCTTGGCAGTTTTATTTTACCAAATAATAATGGGCTTTATCCGACGACCAATGATACTTATTTAATTGGGAGAAATTTTCGGCTCACATATTCTTTTGAAGGAATCTTACCTGATAGAGATGATGAAATAAATCCAGTAGGCGCCAGGCTTGAAGTTAAGTATGATTACGAATCAAATAAGTTTAATGAAGAAGGCGAATACGTGGTTGAGGATGGTTTGCTAAAACCAAAGTACAAAATATTTAATTTTCACAAACTCGAATTAAATTCTAAAATCCATTTTGGATTGTGGAGCGATCACACACTTACCGCTCAAGTAAGGGCGGGGACAATCTTTGGTCCGCAGGTTCCAGATTTCTTTGATTTTTATCTCGGCGGATTAATCGGAATGAAAGCATATCCATTTTATGCCATCAGCGGAAATGAAGTTGGCTGGATAAATCTAACTTACAGATTCCCGTTATTCCGTAATATTGATGCACGATTCGGACATCTTTATCTCGACAAAATATTTCTCGCTTTTTACGGCGATTTCGGAAATGCGTGGAATGGCAGCGAAGTTAGTCTGAAAGATTTTAAGAAAGGCGCGGGGGCAGAACTGCGTGCCCATCTTAATTCATTCTATCTTTTCCCAACAGATGTTTTTGTAAATGCTTCCTATGGCTTTGATAAGTTCTCGCGCACTGCTCGAAACGAAGTGGTAACTTATGGAAAAGAGTGGCGTTTCTATGGTGGAATATTATTCGGTTTTGATTTTTAATTATTCAAAAAGAAAAATTTAAAATGAAAAATTCACTTTTATTTATAATCTCAATGTTGAGCAGCTCAATCATTTTGGCTCAGCCTGCAAATGATTATGGCAATAAACTCACAGGTAATCTGCAGTACGATTCAAGAATTCTATCGAAGAGTATTCAAGTTGTAAAGCCGATAAATTTATTTCCGGAATCAACTGATAAAAAATCACCATTCCTTGCTGGTGTCCTTTCATTTCTCGTCCCCGGTGCCGGTGAATTTTATTCCGGTGAATATTTGAAAGCCGGTATATTTTTAGGTGTTGAAGCAACTGTAATAACAGTAGCTTTACTTTATGATAAAAAAGGTAATGACCAGACTGAAAGTTTTCAGAATTTCGCGAATCAGAATTGGGATGCTGCCCGTTATGCGCAGTGGACATTGGACCATCTTCAGCAGCTAAATGCTTCTATTACTCCAGATGAAATTAGTTATTTCACAGAAAATCTTTTTAATGTAGAGCCTGTTAACTGGAATATTTTGAATGAAATGGAACGTTCTATCGGAAATGGTTATTCACATTCACTACCCCCATTTGGTGACCAGCAGTATTACGAGTTGATCGGGAAGTATCCTCAATACGCAGGCGGCTGGAATGATTTTACTTCTGATGATTATCATGATATCTCTCCCAATTTCACTTACTATTCCGGAGAACGCGGCAAGGCAAATGATTATTATAACGTGGCATCGAAAGCAGTTGTTGGAATTTATATCAATCATTTTTTAAGCACGCTCGATGCAGTTTGGAGTGCGATCTCATTCAACAATAATATTGCAATGAATGTTCGTGTAAATAATTTTCAATTTTCAGGACAGTTAGAATTTATACCCACTTTTAATGTTAAATTGATTTTTTAGTAAGTAACAACTTCTATCCTTTTATCGTGAATTAAACCGGAAAATTTCTGCATCCGGTATTAATTTTTAATTCATTTTGTGAAACTAAAGTTACCGAAGCAAAATTATTTTTTACTTTGAACCGATAAAAACCGCTGATTCATTCCCTAATAATCGCTATTTTTCAACTCCAAAAAATAAAAATATGAAAACACCAATTGTAGCAATAGTCGGAAGACCAAACGTAGGTAAGTCCACCCTTTTTAACCGGTTGATTGGAAAGCGGGATGCCATCGTTGACGATCAAAGCGGCGTTACTCGTGATAGAAATTATTCTGATGTGGAGTGGAATGGAAAAGTATTCAGGTTGATTGATACGGGTGGATATGTCCCTGATTCAAAAGATCTTTTTGAAACCGCTATCCGTGAACAAGTTCAACTTGCCGTAAATGAAGCAGACACAGTTTTATTTATGGTTGATTCACGGTCGGGACTGCTTCCGGTTGAGAGAGAAATTTTCAACATGCTTAGAACATCAGGGAAAAAATTTCTTGTCATTGTAAATAAAGTTGATTCTGAAAAATTTGAATCGTCGGCGAATGAGTTTTACAATCTTGGTGTTGAAAATATTTTTGCTGTTTCTGCATTGGTCGGTAGAAATATTGGGGATTTGCTTGATGTAATTGTTGAACCTTTTCCGGTTCACAGTCAAATAGAGGAAGATAAAATTATAAAAATTGCAATTGTTGGAAGACCGAACGTCGGAAAATCATCGCTTACAAACGCATTACTTGGAGCAGATCGAAGTATTGTTACCGATGTTCCTGGAACTACAAGAGACAGTTTGGATTCAACTCTAAAATACTATGGGCAGGAATTAATTTTAGTTGATACTGCCGGTTTACGAAAAAAGAAAAAAGTGCAGGAAAGTGTAGAATATTTTTCAACCTTAAGAAGTCTCAAAGCAATTTCTGAAGCTGATGTGGTGATAATTTTAATTGATGCTTCAGTTGGATTTGAAAAGCAGGATCAAAAAATAATTGATGAAGCAGAACGACGGAAAAAAGGAATAATCCTCGCAATAAATAAGTGGGATCTGATTGAAAAGGAAACAAACACTTCGCGCGAGTTTGAATTGGATATCAAACAAAAACTTGGAGCGCTGGATTATGTTCCCATCATCTTTATCTCCGCTCTTACTAAGCAAAGAATTTACAAGCTTGTGGATTTGTGCATCCGGTTATACAATGAACGCAACAAAAAAATTAGTACGTCCGACCTGAATGAAAAACTTATGGCTGAGATAGAGAGATTTCCCCCTCCTGCTACAGGTACAGGTAAAGAAATAAAAATCAAATATGTTACCCAAGGAGGCGACAAGTATCCAGTGTTTTTATTTTTTAGCAACTTTCCTAAATATGTCCCTGATAATTATAAACGATTTCTCGAAAATAGTATAAGAAAAATTTTTGGTTTTGAAGGAATACCTTTAACACTTAGTTTCAGGCAAAAATAAATTATGAGTAATATCAATAATAACTTAAAGCTGATTGAGCATCCACTCGTCAAAAGAGATTTAACAATTATTCGGGATAAAAATACGAGCACTGAAAATTTTAGAGAAGCCGTTAAACGAATTTCAAATATTCTTGCTGCCGAAATCTCAATTAATTTTGAAACAATCCAGATTAAAATTGAAACACCGCTCGAAAAAACCAATGGATATAAACTTTTACACGATGTTGTTCTTGTTCCTGTATTACGAGCAGGGCTTGGAATGGTAAATGGTTTTTTAGAATTAATCCCCGATGCAAAAGTCGGGCACATCGGGTTACAAAGAAATGAAGAAACTTTAGAACCAGTAGAATATTATTATAAAACACCAAAGAACATTAATGATTCAATGGTCATTCTCCTCGACCCGATGCTTGCAACCGGTGGAAGTGCGTCTGAAGCAATTAAGTACCTTAAACAACGGTCTGCTTCAAAAATTATTTTTGCTTGTATTGTCGCTGCACCTGAAGGAGTTTCAAAACTTCAGCACGATCACCCCGACATAAAAATCTTTGCAGCTGCTTTAGATAGAAAATTAAATAACAAAGGATACATTCTACCCGGATTGGGTGATGCAGGAGATAGGACATTTGGTACACTTTAAATATATTTTTTTAGCATTCATTTTCTTTGCAGGGCTTTCATTCGCTCAGAAATATCCGGATGATAAAATTCATACTATCCTTACACAAGGTATTCAGGAAATAATAAATCAGAACTATGATGCTGCCCAGACCAAATTTGAGAAGCTCAAGAGTGATTACCCGAATATTCCTTTAGGAAAAATTTATCTTGCTGCTGTAGAAATAGCCAGATCGTATGATCAAGCTGAAGAGTTCAACGATCAACTGATAATGAATTATCTTGATGAAGCAGAAGCCCAATCAGAAAAACTTTTGGCAAAGGAACCACAAAATGTTTGGAATAAATATTTTCTTGCTTTAGTAAAAGGCTACAATGCTTACTACAAAGCACTAAATGAAAGCTGGATCCCTGCTTTTTCCAAGGGTATGAGTTCTGTCTCGGATTTTGAAGATTGTCTGGAAATAAATCCTGAATTTTACGAATCATACATAGCAATTGGTGCTTATAAGTACTGGAGCAGCAGTAAAACAGAATTTATCAATTGGCTTCCGTTTATTTCTGATGATAAGGACAAAGGAATTGATTATTTAAAAAAGGCAATAAAATATTCTACTTATAATTCATATCTCGCAGCATATTCACTTATTTGGGTTTACATTGATCGTGAAAATTTTGGTGATGCTGAAAAAGTTGCAGAGGATGCTCTGAAGAATAATCCTGGAAGCCGATTATTCAAGTGGAGCCTTGCAAGAATTTATGAAGAGATTGATAAAAAAAGAGCGATTAATCTTTACTATGAAGTTTTAAAATCTTACCCACCCGAGGGATTAAAAAATCATATTAATGCGGTAGTACTTAAGCACATTATTGCTCAGCTTTATTATAAACTTGGACAAAAAGAAAATGCACTTCAAATATGCAATGACATTCTTGCGATCAAGGACTTTTCTGAATTTGCAGCGGATAAATTAGACAGTCGTATCGAACGAGTTAAAAAATTAAAAAGAAAAATCCTGCAGGATATGGAAGATTAATTTCTGCACTGAAAAACTGCTGACTTTCTCATTTCATTTAAAAGAAGTATTTTAAAGCCAAAATGAATTTTAATGGCTTTAAATAATGCCTTCAACCAATTCAAAAAATAAAAAATATCTCGATGAATTATTGACTGCGTGCAATAACAATTTGTCCGCAGTAAATACAGATTTAATAGTTAAGAGTTTTGAATATAGTTTCGAAGCTCATAAAGATGAATTGCGTGCTTCCGGCGAGCCATACTTTACCCATCCTTTTCACGTAGCTTTAATAGTTGTTCGCGAATTTCCACTTGATGATATTTCAGTAGCTTGTGCCTTGCTTCATGATGTACTTGAGGATACAGACGTAAATATAGATATTCTTTCCAAAGAATTTGGAAAGGAGGTAGCCGAAATTGTTGATGGCGTTACAAAAATAAGCGGGATATTTAAAGGTCACGAAATTACAAAAGCTGAAAACTATCGGAAGCTTCTTCTTTCAATGATAAAAGATGTTAGAGTGATACTCGTCAAGTTTGCTGATAGACTTCACAACATGCGCACTCTTGAATTCGTTAACCCGGATAAACAGAGAAGAATTGCACAGGAAACACTTGAAATATATGCACCGTTTGCCAATCGTTTTGGTTTGGGAAAATTAAAATGGGAGCTTGAAGATTTATCCTTTAAATTTCTAAACCGCGAAGCTTACGATGAACTTTCACGGAAAGTTAAAGGTAAACGAAAAGAACGTGAATCATACATTAGTAAATTTACCGAACCTATTGAACTGAAGTTGAAAGAGTATAAAATTAAATACGAAATAAATGGACGCCCAAAGCACCTTTATTCTATTTATCGAAAAATGTTGAGACGTAATAAACCATTCGAAGAAATTTATGATCTCTTTGCCATCAGAATTATTCTTGAAACTGAGGATACGAACGAATGCTACACAACTCTCGGAATTGTTAATCAAATTTACCTGCCGGTACCGGACCGATTTAAAGATTACGTTTCAATTCCAAAGACAAATAATTACCAATCTATTCATACCACTATTGTTGGGCATGACGGCAGATTAGTTGAAATTCAGATTCGTACAAGAAAAATGCACGAAGTAGCGGAGAAGGGTGTGGCAGCCCATTGGCGGTATAAAGAAAATAAAAGTGCCACGGACAAAGACCTTGACAGCTGGATTAACTGGGTTCGGGAAATTTTTGACAATGCTTCTCGTGACGATGCAAGAAAAGAATTACTTGAAAGTTTCAAACTAAATCTTTATCAAGATGAAATTTACGTATTCACTCCCAAAGGTGATTTAATTCGTTTACCCGTCAGCTCCACTCCGGTTGATTTTGCGTTTGAAATTCATAGCAAGGTGGGTGAACACTGCATAGGAGCAAAAGTAAATGGCAGAATTGTTCCTTTAGATTCGGTTTTGCACAGCGGAGATCAAGTAGAGATCATCTCTTCTAAAACCAACATCCTAATAAAAGTTGGTTGAAGTTTGTTACTACCCATAAAGCCAAGTCTGCTATTCGGAAGTGGATTAACTCAGAAGAGGAAGATATAGTTTTAGCGGGAAAGGAAATTTGGGAAAAAAAGATAAAAAAAATGAAACTTAATTTTAGCCAGGAGGATGTAATAAAACTTGCTGCAAGCACGAAGTATGAAAACACAAAACATTTTTTTATTGCGATTGCACAAGGTGTGTTAAATCTTGATGAAGTATTAACAACTTCAAAGGAAAAGGAGAAAAAAGAAAAAGTTTCAGCCGTTCTTGAATACAAAAATTTTGTTAATGTTGCTCGCAATGATGCTGGTGGTGTGCTAGTTGACGGCGAAAGCGGGGGGCTCTTATACACTTACGCAAAATGCTGTAATCCTGTGCCTGGCGATCCGGTTATTGGCTATATAACAATTGGCGAAGGCATTAAAATCCATAGAAAAACTTGCAATAATCTTCTGCAAATTTCTGAAAAAGATCCAACAAAACTTGTTTCAGTGCAGTGGCCCAAAGGGGAGGGTTCTCTTTTTGTCGCTGGAATAACATTAATGGGTGAGGATTCTCCCGGTTTACTAAATGAATTGTCTCACACTATTGTTTCCTTTAAGAATACTAACATCAAATCAATTAATGTCAACACAAATGATAACACATTTGAAGGTAGCATAACCGTTTATGTTCAGGATCTCGATCACCTTTATAATTTAATTGAACGACTTAAAAAAAGTTAAAGGTGTCTATTCAGTTGAGCGGTTTGAAGGTTAACAATGAGTGAAAACCTTCCGATAGAATACAAGAGAATCTTAGCAATCGATTATGGAGAAAGGAGAATTGGTACAGCGCTTTCAGATCCGCTTAAAATATTTTCTTACCCTTTTAAAACTTTAATTAATGATAATTCTATTTGGAAAGAATTGGGAAAGATCATTTTAGAGCAGGATGTTTTTTCGATTGTACTTGGTATTCCATCAGATGAGGATAAGCCCGGATCTATTCATAACAAAATTTTAAAATTTAAATTGGATTTGGAAAGTAAGTTTAAACTTGAAGTAAAACTTTGGGATGAAACATTCACTTCTGTCATTGCGTTTGAGAAAGTGCTTGAATCAGTAAATAAAAAATCAAAACGACGGGATAAAGGTTTGATTGATAATAATTCAGCGGCAATTATTCTTCAGGAATTTCTTGAAAAGCTTAAAAAATAATTGCCAATGCTTAAATTGATAATTAGAAAATTAAGAACTATTTTCCATAAAATAAGTTTAGAAGGAAGTTAATCGTGACTCAAAACTCGCTCGGAATAATCGAAACACACAGTTATGCTTGGGCACTAAAAGTTTTACAAAATTTGCCGGAAACCAGGTCAATAAAATTTATAAAGATTGAAACCTCAGGCGATAGTATCGTATCAGTTTTCTTTGAGGGTGAACTTGTTTCTATTAAAGAAATGATAGACATAAATTCTGAAGTTTTAAAAAAAGAAAATCAATTTATTACTTCGCTGATCATTCCGAAACCTCACACTGATTTAATTAAATATTTAAAAGAAAAATAATTATGGACCAAATCATCGGAATATTAGAGACAAAAGGGTTAATCCCGGCTGTGGCTGCCGTTGACTCTGTGCTAAAAAATACTGACGCTACTTTCCTTGGCTTCGAATTTATAGGGGACGGGGTTGTTGTCTCAAAATTTTCAGCTCCGCCTGTTTCTATTGATTTTGTTTTGAAAGAAGCTAAAGAACAAGCTGAAAAAAACGAAGGTTACATCGCCTCAGTTTCTATTAATATTGATAATGAAAGAATTCAAAAGATATTATTGAATAGTAAACGATTTAACTCTCACAAAATTCCCGATGAAATCGCTGTCAAAAAAATAGCCCCATCCTTTGTAAAAAATAATGATTCATTGGATGAGAATATTAATTCGGAGATAAA
This sequence comes from Ignavibacteriales bacterium, assembly GCA_016709155.1. Taxonomy (NCBI): domain Bacteria; kingdom Pseudomonadati; phylum Ignavibacteriota; class Ignavibacteria; order Ignavibacteriales; species Ignavibacteriales bacterium. The sequence continues at coordinate 1,061,651 of JADJEI010000013.1, forward strand.
TATCCCGCCAATTAAAATTAAAAAAACTGTTAAGCAGCCCGAGCCGGTAAAATCCAGACAAAAAGCCGAGCAAAGCACAACGAAAGAAGAAAATTTATCAAATCATTCTGAAACGATTGAAAGATTAAAACGAGAAGCATTGGGCCCAATTTATAAAAAGGAAGATCTAAAAAACGAGCCTTCCGTGGAAAAAGAACTACCAATTGACCCTGAAAATATGAATGTTCATGAATTGCGGCACTATGTAAGAGGCATTAAAAATTTTCCAATTAAGGGACGCCAAATCTCACGTGCCAATAGAGATGAATTAATTGATCATTATAAATCACTTCAAGATTAGAAAGTTAAAACCTCTTGAAAATTAAAACCCCACAAAACCTTTCTGTTATAATTATTTCTGTAATTTTTTCAATAATTATTTGGGGTTCTATTTCTTTGTCCAGTGATTACTTTGCAGTCATCGAAGTGCCGTTAAAACTCGTGAATATTCCCAAAGGACTAACTAGTGGCTCTGTAATGCCGGATAAAATTTTAATCAAGGTTAAAAGTAAAGGCTGGAAGCTTATCTCTATGAATGTGGCATCTCCTGCCGAGTTTGTTGTTCCGCAGTCAGTTGATAGTGGATTCAAGTTCATCAATCTAAATAATTATTTATCTGAAAATAATTGGCTCTCGGAAGATATGCAGGTTATGGATATTATTCCGGATACAATCTCATTCTATATCGAATCAATCGGTACAAAAAAATTACCGATTGAAGCAAATCTTAATCTTAACTTTAAAACTGGCTATGGATTAGCATCGGAGATTAAGTTCATCCCTGATTCTGTAATGGTAACGGGACCAAAAAGTATATTAAAAAAAATGAAATCGATAATCACTGAGCGAAGCACTTATAATAATTTATCTGAAAAAATTGTTGAGCGCATTGAAGTAAAAAAACTTAGGGGATTTTCATATTCTGCAGATAATTTGTTAATGAGCCTTGATGTTCAAGCTATTATAGATAAATCATTCGAAGAAATACCAGTTAAAGTTTTAAATGTACCACCGGATAGGGAGGTTGTGTTAATACCCAATTCAATTACAGTAAGTGTGCTAGGCGGTATTGAGGTTTTGGGGAAATTATCAGAAAATGATTTTAGTGCAAGTATAGAGTACGGCGAGGTTGTGGTTGATTCAACAGGCACAGTAGCACCTGAAATTGATTTCCCTGATAACACACAATTGATCTACATAAAACCTGAAAGGCTTCGATATGTCATTACTAAATTTAATTAAAAAAAATAATTTGCAAAGAGCATTCTAGATGTTTATTACTTTTGAAGGAATTGATTTCTGTGGTAAGTCCACCCAGGTTGAACTTTTAAAAAGATATTTATTGCAAAGAAATTTTTCTGTTGAAGTAATTCGAGAGCCGGGAGGGACCGAGATATCTGAAAAATCAGGGAGATTCTTTTAGATAAAAAATACAGCAGAATGTTTATGGAGACTGAGCTTCTGCTTTTCTCTTCTGCACGTGCTCAATTGGTTCGAGAAAAAATAATTCCCTTATTACAAAAAATATTGTAGTGATTTCAGATAGATTTCACGATTCATCAATTGCTTATCAAGCTTATGGTAGAGGAATTGATATTGAAGTTGTGAAAAAAGTTCAACAACTTGCAATTGGAAATACTATCCCTGATTTAACTTTTCTAATTGATATACCGGTTGAAATATCTCATCAACGGAAAAAAAAATCAGGAAGAGCTGAACTTGACCGGATAGAAAATTCAGAAACTTCTTTCTTTCAAAAAGTACGACAAGGTTACCTTCTGATAGCATCCGAAGAAAAAAGATTTCGTGTAATAGACGGTACAAAATCAGTGGCAGATATCCACGAAAAAATAATAAAAGAAATTAAAGCTTGATTGAGGATTTAAAAATGAAAAAAGAATTTTGGTCTAAAATAATTACCGCTATGTTCGTCATTGTAATATTTTCCGGATTTTTTAGTGGCAACGACGATGTCTATTTGAAAATTTCAAAGAACATTGATCTGTTCACCAGAATTTATAAAGAAATTGCACTTAGTTATGTGGACGATGTTGATCCTGAAGAATTTATGAAAGCAGGTATTAATGGAATGCTTCAAACTTTAGATCCTTATACTGTTTTTATTGATGAAGATAAAAAAGAGGATATTGATCTTATGACGAACGGTAAGTATGGAGGAGTAGGAATTTCGATTGGCGTTCGTGGCGATGATGTAACAGTCACGGAAGTAATGGATGGTTATTCCGCTCAAAGGCAAGGAATTAGAGTCGGAGATATTTTAATTAAGGCTGCGGATAAAAAAATTTCATCTGAAAATGTTGATGATATTTCATCCCTCGTTAAGGGTGAGCCTGGTACGACCGTTCAAATAGAGATTACAAGGAATGAGAAAAAAGACACTTTGATTTTTAATTTGATTCGCGAAGAAGTAATTCTTAAAAATTTAACTTACTCCGGTTTCTTTCCCGAAAACAGTGGAAATGTTTATTTGAAATTATCTAACTTTAGTAGAACTGCAGCCGACGAAATTAAAAGTGCAATCAAGCAGTTGAGTGCTCAGAAAAATATCGAATCAATCGTTCTTGATTTAAGAGGGAACCCCGGCGGGTTGCTCGATGTAGCAGTTGACATCTGTGATAAATTTTTACAAAAAGATCTTTTAATTGTTACTACAAAAGGCAGAGAAGAATTTGCAGAAAAAAAATATTTTTCCGAGCAGGAACCGATCGCCGACGATCCTAAACTTGTTGTCCTTATTGATGGTGGTAGCGCTTCTGCCTCTGAAATTGTTGCCGGTGCCATTCAAGATCATGATAGGGGAATTATTGTAGGAACAAAATCTTTTGGAAAGGGTCTTGTGCAAACCATTTCTCCGATTGGAATAAATACATCACTTAAAATCACTACTGCCAAATATTACACACCAAGCGGAAGATGTATTCAGAAAATTGATTACTCAAATAAAAATGATGATAAGTTGAATGAAAATAAATTCAATGCGGAAGCTTTTACTACTGATAATAACCGCACTGTTTTTAGCGCCGGAGGAATCACACCCGATTCCACGGTTGAATTTCAAATCCAAGGCGGCATAACAAAAGATTTACTTGCAAAAGGATTATTCTTTCAATTCGCTGATGCATATTACTACGCACATACGGATCAAAAGTTTGATAATCTTCAACCGAAAACTTTACTGAAAGATTTCGGGAAATATCTTTCCGAACAGGATTATCTTTATCATTCGGATACTGAAAAACAAATAGATAAAATAATTTCTGAAATGAATAAAGCTGAGCTGGATAAGCAAACCGAAAATGATCTGAGGAAAATTCAAGAAAGAATCGCTAAAGTTGATGAGGAATCTTTTAAAAAATATGAAAGCGAAATTTTACTTGAAATTAAAAGCGAATTGGGAGTAAGGTACCTTGGTGCGTCTGAAAAAGTAAAAATGATGCTTGAAGTTGATCCACAATTTCAAACTGCTTATAGAATTTTGAACAGTCAAAATCTTTATAAAAAACTGCTGCACTCAAATTGATGGCCGCAGAACTAATTATTTTTTCGATCGCAGTTGGAATTGGTGCGGGTATATTAATTGGTATGCTTGGAATAGGGGGCGGCATTGTCTTCGTCCCATTTTTTTATTTTATTCTTCCCTCCTTTGGCATCACTCAAGAATCCATCCCTTATTTCGCTATTGGGACATCGTTATTATCCGGGGCAATAGCAACTTCATATTCTGCGGTTAACCATTTTCTAAAGAAAAATCTTAATCTCAAAAAGGCTATTATACTTTCTGCCGGTAGTGTAATTGCATCTATTTTGACTCCATATTTTGTAGTTCATACAAATGCTTCAATTTTGCATGGAATATTTGCTGTCGTTTTTATTTTCGTAGCGCTTAGAATGTTATTTTTTAATGGCTCCAATAATAAATCAAGCAAAAAAATAATTTTACCAAAATTATATTTATTTGGATTTGGTTTGATAATCGGGACAGTTTCTGCTTTTTCGGGGATAGGGGGTGGATTATTGTACTTTCCAACTCTTGTTTATTTATTTAATACAGATATTAAACCGGCAATTGGGACATCTTCGTTTGCAACGGCAGCAACTATGATTTTTTCGGCACTTTCTTTCAGTCAGCAACAAAATAATTTTTCTATAGAAGGCAGCATTGGATATATATTGATCGTCCCGGGTCTGCTATTAGGTGTGTTCGCTTCAATTGGGAGCTATTTTGGGATAAAATTGGCTATTAATTCAAAAGACAAACTCATAAAAAAAATATTTGCTGTTGTTTTGATTATAGCTGTACTTAAAATAATTTTAGGTATATGAAAACTCAAAATATTCTCGTGCGAAAAAATCCTGTTTATGAAAATTGTCCCTCGTGCAAAGAGTCAAATTCTCTCAATCGTTCCAAAGCAAGAAATATTTTTGAGAGGGTAGTAAAATATTTTACCTTTTATAAAATATATCGTTGTAAAAAATGTGGGTGGAGAGGATATAAAACTACGCTGACTATCACTGCAGGGTCGGTTTTAAATTTATTCTTTTATATAGGGTTGATGGTAGTAGTAGCAATAATTGTGCTTCAGATTTTAAAACGATTTATTTAATAATAATTTGGACTCTAACTTCTTTGGTCATATAAGAATAAAATATTTCAAAAATTATATAAAAATCTTTTTCATTCAACCTGAATTTTTTGTTTTAACATCAACTATTTATAATTTTACCCCTAAATTTTTTAGCAGTTAGTAAAATTTGTAGTAGAGCCATTCCGGTATTTAAAAATACGTTTAGTCTAAACTATTTGAAAAAGGGAGTTCTAATCTCCATCAACAACCAAAGGCTTGAAATCCAACAATATTAGTTAAATATGAAAAAACAATTTTTGGATTATGTACTTCGCAATCGTCTGCCAGTTCTCGTCTTCGTGATTCTTGCTTCGTTTGCGTTAACTTATTTCGCTTCCAGAGCAGAAAGAGACAGCGTCGGGTATTCACCGGTGCAGCCGATTCTTTTCTCCCATCAATTACATGCCGGGCAGATGAAAATTGACTGTCAGTATTGCCATATTGGAGTAGAAAAATCCCGTCACGCTATGATCCCTTCAGTCGCAACTTGTATGAATTGTCATTCTGTTGCGCGAAAGGATAAACCCGAAATAATAAAATTAACCTCTTACTATAAAGAGAATAAGCCGCTTCCGTGGAAACGCATTCATAAGGTTCCGGAGTATGCTTACTTCAACCATAGTGTTCATGTGAATAAAGGAATTGATTGTACCGCTTGTCATGGACCTGTAAATCAAATGGACAAGGTTTCACAAGTCAGTTCTTTCACAATGGGGAGCTGTTTAAATTGTCATCGTAATGCTCATACAACATTGCCGGATTTAAAAAATGTAAATCTGGGACCGCAATATTGTTCAGCCTGTCACAGATAATTTTGGAAATATGATGGATCTAAAATGAGTAACATAAAAAATAAAATCAGTCGCAAGAGTTTTTTTGTAAAAGGTGCATTAGCCGGTACAGGATTATTCATAATAAAACTATTTCCTTTTAGAATTTTTAAATCAGAAAAAAACGAAGGGAAAGTGATTGTTAAAATAAATCCGCTTGCAATTAGCAGAAAAAAAATAGGTGGTACTAATGTCTGATCTTTACAATAAAAATGAACAAAACACACCCGATGAAAATTATTGGAGAAGTTTTAAAGAGCTTCATAGCGATAAGGAATTTATTGAAGCAACACACAAAGAATTTTCTGAAGAACAACAAAATAGTTTTGACCTGAAGGAACTTTCGCACCTTTCTCGACGCAAATTTTTAGCATTGCTTGGCGCTTCGGCTGCTCTTGCCGGCGCAGGTTGTTCTGATTATAGAGATAAAGGGGAAATTATTCCATATACCGATAAACCCGAAGAGATCATTGCAGGCGTTCCAAATTATTATGCTTCCACCTGTACAAGTTGCAACAGTGCTTGCGGTATTTTAATTAAAACACGAGAAGGACGACCAATTAAGGTTGATGGTAATCCTGATCATCCGGTCAGTCAGGGTAAAATTTGCGCAAAGGGGCAGGCAAGCATTCTTAGCCTCTATGACCCTGAAAGAATTTCTACACCTAAATTGAAATCAGAATTTGGATTTACCGATATTACCTGGAAGCAATCTGATGATGCAATTATAAAAATTCTTGACTTTGCCGGTTCAAATGAAATTGCTTTGATCTCCCACAAAATTTTATCGCCCACAACTAAAAAGTTACTTAACGATTTTACCGCGAAGTATCCAACAGCAAAAATTTATTCTTACGAACTTTTTAATGAGGAAATCAAAAACTCGGCATGGAAAAAATGTTACGGTGATGGATTTTACCCGTTGATAAAATGGAATGAAGCTAAAATAATTCTTTCTCTTGAAGGCGACTTCCTCGGAACTGAACAAGACAAAGTTGAAACCACAAGAATGTTTTCTGAAAGCAGAGACGTTAATGATCTAAATAAGTTTAGCCGCTTATATGTTGTGGAAGGAAATCTTTCGCTTACAGGAATGAATGCTGATTATAGATTTCGACTTAGACCCGATGCTCAACTTGAATTTGTGCTTTGTCTATTAAAAGAATTATCCATTCATGGCATATCAGCCGGTGGTTTAAATCTTGCCAACTATTCGCTAAATGCTTTTGCGAAAAAATATTCACTAAATGAAAATAAACTGAAACTTTTAGTCAAAGATTTAATTGCAAATAGAGGTAAGTCTATTATTTACGCAGGCAGTACTTTACCTGAAGATATTCACCTCGCTGTAAATTATTTAAACGATCTGCTCGGCAGCAAAAACTTATATCGGACCGACTCAACTCAAAATGATATTATTCCGCTTTCAAATAATGCTGAATTAAATGACTTAGTCCTGAACATGAGAGCAGGAAAAGTAGCTTGTTTAATAAATCTAAATTCAAATCCAATTTATCATTTACCTGAAGATCTGGGATTTCAAGATGGATTAAAAAATGTCCCAACTATAATCAGTCTGGTTGAATCAGTAAATGAGACTTCAGAATTATCTAAGTATGTTTTACCCATTAACCATGATTTTGAATCGTGGGGTGACTTTGAAGTGCGAAATAATTTTATTTCACTTCAACAGCCTGTAATTGCGCCACTTCAAAATACAAGACAAAAAGAAGCCATCCTTTTAACCTGGGTCGGGGGAGATACAAATCTATACAATGATAAAATTTATCATGATTATTTGATAAAGCGATGGGAAGCGGAAATCTATCCTCAACTGAATTCCGTGATGAGTTTTAAACAATTCTGGTTTGCAAGTCTCCATGATGGAGTTGTTAAACATACAAGTTCTAATTTAACCATCGGCGATTTTAACACTTCAATATTAAATGAAGTTAACACTACTTTAAGAAATTTAAGTGCTTATGTTTTAATATTGAAAAATAGCTATACAATTGGGGATGGAAGATTTGCCAATAATGGATTTCTTCAAGAATTACCTCATCCGGTTTCAAAAATTACGTGGGATAATTATGCTGCGGTTTCAGAAAAAACTGCAAAGGAAAATGGACTTGGTGAAAATGATTTAGTTTCAATTTCCGTTGATGGAAGGAAACTTGAGATCCCTGTTTTCGTTCAGCCTGGATGTGCTGATAATACTATTTCAATTGAATTAGGTTACGGAAGAACAGCCGCCGGAATTGTTGGAACCGGTGTTGGCTTTAATGCTAATGTACTTTGCTCACACAAAGCTAATTCATCAAAAATTTATAGCTTGGGTAAAATCGCGAAAGCCGCAGGAACTTACGAGCTTGCCTCAACTCAGGAGCACCATGCTTTTGATAATGAATTAACAAAGGACATCGAAAAGAAAAGAAAGATCATTCAGGAAGGGACAGTAGCACTTTATTCTAAAGATAAAAAATTCCTGAAAAAAAATAACGAACACGAATTAGAAAGTGTATATGATCCTCATCCTTATCCCGGTTTAAAATGGGGAATGTCCATTGATCTGAATAAATGTACGGGCTGCAGCGAATGTATCACCGCTTGCAACGTTGAAAATAATGTTCCGGTTGTCGGGAAAGATCAGATTCTTAAAAGCCGCGAAATGATGTGGCTACGTATTGACAGATATTATTCGGGTGAAATTAATGAGCCGCAAGTAAGTAATATGCCAATGCTTTGTCAGCATTGCGATCAAGCTCCTTGCGAAAATGTTTGTCCGGTTGTTGCTACTAACCATAGTCCGGACGGATTAAATCAAATGGTCTATAACCGCTGTGTCGGTACTCGGTACTGTTCAAATAACTGTCCTTACAAAGTCAGAAGGTTTAACTTCTTCAACTTCCGTGATCATTTTAGGGATGGCTATCAGGAAGGTGAATTACTATCGCTTATGTTTAATCCAGAAGTAACTGTTAGATCACGCGGGGTGATGGAAAAATGTACGTTTTGCGTTCAACGAATTAGTGAAGCTCGCGCTGAAGCTACAAGGAATGGCAGACCGATCAAAGGCTCGGATGTGCGCACCGCCTGTCAGGATGCCTGCGGTACAAATGCAATTCAATTCGGCGATATCAATAATAAGGAAGAAGAATTTTATAAATATAGGAATCATGATCTTGGCTATTATGTACTTGAAGAGCTTAATGTTAAACCAAACGTTACATATATAGCCAGACTCAGAAATACTCATAGGGAGGAAGTTTAGTGAACGTAGATTATTCTCGAGAATTACCCACCATTGAGGGGAGACTTTCACTTGCAGAAATCGAAAGGTTGGTTGCTGCACCTCTCGAATCCAAACCTGATAAGAAATTTTACATTGCATTAAGCATATCAGGAACTTTTTTGTTGATCGGAGCAATTTGTCTCGCAATAAGTTTCTATTATGGTACTGGAATGTGGGGAAACAATCAGCCTGTCGGATGGGCTTTTCCAATCGTGAACTTTGTATTCTGGGTTGGTATAGGTCATGCAGGCACATTAATTTCGGCAATACTTTTCTTATTACGGCAAAAATGGAGAACCGGAATTGCCCGCTTTGCAGAAGCAATGACAATCTTTGCAGTTATGTGCGCTGGAATTTTCCCTATTATTCATACCGGGCGTCCATGGCTGGCAGGTTATCTTACGCCATATCCTAATCAACATAGTTTGTGGGTTAATTTTACTTCTCCACTTGTATGGGATGTTTTTGCAGTTTCAACATATTTCACTGTTTCACTTGTGTTCTGGTATGTTGGTTTGATTCCTGACTTTGCGACCATGCGGGATCGAACAGTTTCTAAATTGAGAAAAACAATTTATTCAATCTTCAGTTTAGGGTGGAGGCATTCAAACAGGCATTGGCAGCATTACGAAAAAGCTTATATGCTTTTAGCAGGATTTGCCACACCCCTTGTTCTTTCTGTTCACACAATTGTTAGTTTTGATTTTGCTGTTTCAATTATGCCCGGCTGGCATACTACAATTTTCCCACCATACTTTGTCGCTGGTGCTATTTTCTCCGGCTTTGCAATGGTGGTTACGGTGCTGATTTTTGTGCGAAAGATTTTTGATTTACAGCATATTATTACTATCAATCATCTTGAGAAAATGAACAAAGTTATTATTGCTACTAGTATGATGGTGGGATATGCTTACGCCATGGAATTTTTTATAGCCTGGTACAGCGGTGTACCTGCGGAACAATTTGTTTTTATCAATCGGGCATTTGGACCTTATGCTTGGGCATACTGGATAATGGTTTCTTGTAATGTAATCTTTCCGCAATTCTTCTGGATTAGAAAAATCAGAAGAAGCGTACCAATTATGCTTGTGATAGTAATTCTCGTAAAGGTAGGTATGTGGTTCGAGAGATTTGTGATAACAGTTACATCTTTAAGCAGGGATTTTCTTCCTTCAAGCTGGGCTTATTATAAACCAACTATGTATGACGCAGGGATTCTTTTAGGAAGTTTCGGATTATTCTTTACGCTTGTAATCTTATTTACGAAGGCTTTACCTGTCGTTTCAATTTCTGAAATTAAAGCTGTTGCCGATGGAGCACAACCCGTTCATCACGGAGGCAGCCATGAATAATAAAAAACTTTTTGCTGTTAGTGCTCTCTTTGATGATCCAAATAAAATTATTAAAGCCGCTTCAAAAATCTCAGAGAGTGGTTATACAAAATATGATGTAAACACACCTTACCCTGTCCATGGTATGGACAAAGCAATGAAACTGAAACCATCAAATCTTGGTTTTGTCACTTTATTCTTCGGGTTATCAGGAACCGCAATTGCATTGTTATTTATGTACTGGACTATGTCAGTTGATTACCCCATGGTAATTGGAGGTAAACCATTTTTTGCACTGCCGGCTTTCATCCCTGTAACTTTTGAACTAACCGTTTTATTGGCCACTCTTTCAACTGTAATTGGAATGCTCGCTTTTTTCTTTAAACTTCCTGCAAATAGTCATCCCTTACACGATACTGATTACATGCAAAATGTTTCTAAAGACAAATACGGAATATTTGTGGAGTCAGCCGATCCTTTATTTGATGAAAATAAATTAAGAAATCTATTTAAAGAACTTGGAGCAATTAAAACTGAAGATATTTTTATACCTGAAGAAGAAACCTATCCGGTTTTTCAACCAAAATTTCTGATTTTATTATTTATTACTGCATTAGTTGTATCAGGTGGAACTTATTTCACCTTGAACAAGCTTATGTACACTTTACCATTCAATTGGATGATGGAACAGGGAAAGCTTAATCCGCAAAAGGGGAGTGTACTTTTTGCTGATGGATTTGGAATGCGAAAACCAGTCGAGGGAACTGTAGCTCGTGGATTTATTCCATACCCTTACAAAGGTGAATCGAATCCTCCGCAAACATTGAGTAACCCATTGCTGCCGACTAAAGCGGTTCTCGAATTAGGTAAAAAGAAATTTCTAACTTTTTGCAGTCCCTGTCACGGAAATTTTGCTGATGGTGACAGCAGGTTAAATGGTCAATTTCCAAATCCACCTACCTTACATTCTGAACGAGCAAGAAATTTTAGTGACGGTATGATATTTCATATTATAACTAACGGACAAAATGTGATGCCTTCTTATGCATCACAAATTACAAGAGAAGAGCGCTGGGCAATTGTAAATTATGTGAGAGTACTTCAGCGTTCAAAAAATGCTTCTGATTCAGATTTATTATTGAGTAAAGAGGAGAGTTCAAAAAATGTCGCAAAATAAATATCTGAAAAAAGAACTGCCTGCAAGTTTAAATAAGATCGGTTGGGTTCTCTTAGTTGTTGGAGCGGCATTGGGATTGCTCGGATTTTATGTTGATCATACAAGAGCAGTATTTAGTTACTTGGTGGCGTACATGTTTTTGGTAAGCCTTGGTGTAGGTTCTGTATTTTTGTTAGCCCTCGAATATGTAGCGGGAGCGGATTGGAGTGTTCCCTTTAGAAGGATCATCGAATTTACCGGCTTCATAACTCCATTTCTTTTAATCCTCGTAATTCCTCTGTTATTTAATTTGGAGGAATTATTTAAATGGGCACAACCACAGATTGTAGCAAAGGATGAAATACTTACCGGCAAATCGCCATATTTAAATACCGAATTTTTTATTATCAGGGTGGTGGTATTTATTTTTATCTGGTCGGCATTCTATTTCTTTATAAGCAGAAATTCACTCAAACAAGATTCGAATGGTGATCAAAAACTTACGAGAATAAATATCAAATTGTCGGCAATATTTATCCCGTTGTTTGCATTAACTATCTCATTTACATCATTTGATTGGATGATGAGTTTGGAGCCTCACTGGTTCTCTACAATTTTTGGGGTTTACTTTTTTTCCGGGACTGTGATTGCTGCGCTGGCATGCGCAACAATTTTTGCAATCCCCTTAAAAGAAAAAGGATATTTGCATTCTGATTTAAATAACGAGCACCTTTTTAGTTTTGGTGCTTTGCTTTTCGCATTTGTAAATTTTTGGGCATACATTGCATTCTCTCAATATTTATTAATATGGTACGCCGATCTTCCAGAAGAAACAGTTTGGTTTTTAACAAGATGGCAGGGAAGCTGGGCTTACTTTTCTATTTTATTAATTGTAATCCACTTTTTAGTTCCTTACATCATTCTGCTTTCACAACCGGCTAAAATGGATCCAAAACGATTGAAATTTTCAGCAGTTTGGTTATTGTTTGCTCATCTGTTTGATCTTTTTTGGTTAATAATGCCAAGTGTAAAATCAATGGAACATGGGTATATTTTTAGCTGGATTGATCTGGTATTTCCAGTAGCTGCTGTAGGAATTGTTATAATAATCTTTACCTTAAAAGCTAAGAATAATAATCTAATTCCCGTTGGCGATCCTAAGCTGCAAAAGGGTTTGAATTTTCATTTATAATTTTAAGTTGATAATATGATTGAGAAAATAAAAAGTACATTTAAAGAAGTTTTAGATAATCCAGGAAAAATCCTCGGAATTAGTTATATCTATGTAATTATAATTGGAATACTTATCGGTCTATATTATGTCTCACGGATAAATGAAGTTGCTAAACAAAAAATTCCAGGTGTACTTCCCGATACTACAAAAGATACTGACCTTGTTTTGATGGAGGCAAAAAGCGTTCCCTCAATAGATCTAAATGTAGTTTCTGTAGCAAGTGCTGAACTAGTAGAGAAGGGTAAAACATTGTTCCAAACTTCCTGTGTATCGTGTCATGGAGAAACCGGTCAGGGAAACGGTCCCGGCGGCGTCGCATTAAATCCCCCTCCTCGCAACTTCACATCTGCGGATGGCTGGAAAAACAGCCCGCTGATTAGTGGCATTTACAAAACACTCGAAGAAGGAATACCGGGAAGTGGAATGATTTCTTATAATTTTTTAACTCCTGAGGACAGGTTCGCATTGGCGCATTATATAAGGGAAACTTTTTTAAAGAATGCACCGAAGGATACTCCTGATGAATTATCGTTACTTGATGCGACCTATAATCTATCAAAGGTTCAAAATATCCCCGCGCAAATACCTGTTAAAAGCGCAATGATTATTTCGTCGAACGAAGCTGAAAAGAAATCTGAATTCATTCAAAAATTAATTCCCGAAATTTTGAATAGTTCAGAAAGAGGTGCGGAATTATTAAAAGATAATACTTCCAATGTTTCGAAAGCAATTGCGGTTCTAATGAATGATATTAGCTGGAAGAATAATCAGAATCAATTCGTTAGTTTAGTAGTGAATGAAGTAAACCAAAATGGATTCAGTAATTCGGTTTTTAGATTGACTTTGGAAGATTGGAACGTATTGTTTAACTATGTAAATCAAAAGTTTTAATTCAATATGAAATTTCATATAAAATTAATTTTTATTTCATTTCTTTTAATCAATTCCGCATTTGGAAATGATAAAAAAATTGAAGTGGGAATTGATGAGCAGTTGGGAAAATATATTTCGCTTGATGCGCAGTTTAAAAATGAATCAAACGAAACCATTCTCTTAAAAGATTTAGTAGATAAACCTGTAGTCATAGCATTCGTTTATTATCAATGTCCAAGTATTTGCAATCCATTAATGTTGGAAATTGCTGATGTTGTTAACAAAGTTGATCTAAATCTTGGTACGGATTACAAAATTATTTGCATAAGTATAAATGACGATGAAACTTCTGCAATTGCAACATCTAAAAAGAATAATTTTTTAGGTATGATCAATCATCAAGTTAACCCAAATGCCTGGGTGTTTCTCACCGGTGACAGTACAAATATTTTGAAGTGCACACAATCCGCTGGATTTTATTTTAAAAGGGATGGTGAAGACTTTGCTCACACGGGCGCATTAATTTTTCTTTCTCCGGATGGAAAAATTTGTAGATACATATTTCCTGATTATTCAGATAGCAGGGGTTTTGGAATTTTGCCTTTCGACTTTAAAATGGCGTTGATGGAAGCATCAGATGGAAGAGTAGGTACGACTATAGCACGCGTTTTACAGTATTGCTTTAGTTATAGCCCCGAAGGTCAAACTTATGTTTTGAATCTTACAAGGATTTTTGGTGCTATTATAATTTTGTTCGCAGGGGTATTTATATTTTTTGTAATTAAATTAAAACCAAAAAAATTAAAGCCGAGGATTACTTAAGGATAAATATGGCAAGTGACGTTAATGAATTAAAAAATAATGGAAGAGAACCGAGTTATCTTGAGTATAAAGGAAAACATACCGGGTTACTTGGATGGATACTTTCGACTGATCACAAAAGAATTGGAATACTATACCTCACAGGATTAATTATCTTTTTCCTTACCGGAATGACTTTCGGGTTCCTGATGAGGTTGGAACTGATTTCGCCCGGGAAGACCATCATTGATCCACAAACTTATAATTCGTTTTTCACTCTCCATGGAGTGATAATGATTTTTTTGTTTGTGATTCCTGGTTTACCCGCAGTATTTGGAAATTTTTTTCCTGCCAATTTTGATTGGGGCGAAAGATGTTTCATTTCCAAGAGTGAACTTATTGTCCTGGTACTTGTATATTATTGGAGCTTTACTGGTACTTGTATCATTATTATTGCCAGGCGGTCCGGTAGATACTGGATGGACATTTTATATCCCATATAGCGTTCGGACTGGAACGAATGTTATGTTCGCTTTGTTTGGTGCATTTGTATTAGGATTCTCCTCGATACTCACCGGGTTAAATTTTATCACTACAATTCATCGCTTAAGGGCGCCGGGAATGGGTTGGTTTAAGATGCCGCTATTTACCTGGGCACTTTATGCCACAGCCTGGGTTCAGGTGCTTGCTACTCCTATTGTCGGGATTACTTTTGCTTTTAGTTGCTGTTGAAAGAGCATTTGGAGTTGGTATTTTCGATCCTGCACTTGGCGGTGATCCTGTTCTATTTCAACATTTGTTTTGGATATACTCGCATCCTGCCGTTTACATTATGATTTTACCTGCGATGGGGATAGTTTCAGAAATTATCCCGGTTTTTTCGAGACGAACTATTTTTGGTTACAAGTTCATTGCTTTTTCAAGTATCGCAATTGCGTTATTTGGCTCATTAGTCTGGGCGCATCACATGTTTACAGCAGGAATGAGCAACACCTCACAATTTGTATTTTCGCTTTTAACAATGGTGGTTGCAATTCCCAGTGCAATTAAAGTTTTTAACTGGACTGCAACACTCTACAAAGGTTCTATTGAATTAGCCCCCCCGATGCTTTATGCTCTTGCGTTTATTTTCCTTTTCACTATTGGAGGCTTGACCGGCATAATGCAAGGTATTCTGACTGTAGATATTCAAGTGCACGATACTTCCTTTATCGTTGCTCATTTTCATTATGTAATGTTTGGCGGAACAGGTTTTGGTATTTTTGCGGCAATGCATTACTGGTTTCCCAAAATGTTTGCTCGAATGTACAATCTTACTGTTGCCAAGGTCGCTTTTTGGATTGTTTTCGTCGGATTTAACACCCTTTATTTCCCGATGTTTATTATGGGCTGGCTCGGAATGCCAAGAAGATATTATGATTATCTTCCCGAATTTCAAACCTACCACGTAATTTCGACGATTGGTTCGTGGATTTTAATTTCAGGAATTTTATTAATGTTTTATAATTTCTATCGTTCATTTAGGGGCGGAAGGAAAGTTACTGAAAATAATATCTGGGGCGGCGAGACCATGGAGTGGAAAGTTCAAACTCCACCAATTTTAGAAAATTATCACGATGTTCCGACAATTACTGCCGGACCTTACGACTATAAAATTAATGATTCAGTAAATCTTAAACAGGAGGTAGTTAATTGAGCAGTCAAGATCACGCTGTGGCTCACGTTCACCGCGATGATGTAGCTTCGCGAATGGGAATGTGGTTGTTCTTATTCACCGAATTATTGTTATTCGGAGGTATGTTTTTTATTTACTCTGTTTATAGGTTTACGCATCAGGTTGATTTTCATCTTGCCGCAAAAGAATTGAATACAGTGATGGGTACTTTTAATACTGCTATTCTTCTAACAAGCAGTTTAACAATGGCTTTATCAATTGCCGCAATTCAGAAGAAAAACAAAAACCTGTCTATATTTTTTCAGGTTATTACAATCGTACTTGCGTTATCATTTATGGTTAATAAATATTTTGAATGGACTGCCAAATTCCATCATGGTATTTTCCCCGGTTCTCCCGAATTACTTGATAAACCAAATGGTGAAATCCTTTTCTTTGGATTATATTATGTAATGACGGGACTGCACGGTCTCCACGTTATAATAGGAATGATTTTAATCGGATATATGACAAGGCTGACTAAGAAGGAGATAATAACGTCTGAAAGCTTTGTAAAATTGGAATCAGCAGGATTGTATTGGCATCTTGTTGATATAATCTGGATATTTTTGTTCCCTCTATTTTACTTAATCACTTAAGGTAATTAAATGCATATTAGCGAAAAACATGAAGAGCACACCACCGGTTATGGGATATACATTTTAGTATGGATGTCCTTAATGACTTTGACCGCAATTACTGTTGCTGTTGCGGGGATAAATTTGAGCAACTTTACCGTAGCTACTGCCTTAATAATAGCTTCAATTAAATCATACCTGGTTTTGACAATATTTATGCATTTACGAAGCGAAGAAAAAGCATTTAGAATTTTTGTTGGTGTTGCGATATTTTTTGTGCTCATTTCAATTATTCTTTTATTCTCAGATTATTCTTTTGTTGCAAGGTAAATAATATGAATCAAGGATCAGGCGCATCATCTTTTGTAAATTCTGTTGACACAGCTTTTTTAATAACACTCGTTGTGTCAATTTTCTTTCTTGTTCTTATCACCGGATTGATGATTTATTTTGTTATTAAATATAGCCGCAAAAAAAATCCAAGACCTTCAAACATCCACGGCAATATGGGACTTGAGATCACGTGGACTTTAATTCCCACCATTCTTGTCTTGGTGATGTTTTATTTTGGGTGGACAGGCTATTTAGACATGTCTTATCCGCCGGAAAATGCATATCAAATTGATGTGACCGCTCAAATGTGGAAATGGACTTTTACATACAAGGAAGGGGTTCAGTACGATACTTTGTATGTTCCTTCTGATAAACCTGTTTTGCTAAATTTGCATTCGATGGATGTGAATCACGCATTTTTTGTCCCGGCATTCAGAATCAAGAAAGATGTCTATCCGGGATCATTGAAGAGAAGTGTTTGGTTCGAGGCGAAAGAAGGTGTCTATGATATTGCTTGTGCAGAATACTGTGGATTAAATCACTCTTACATGTACAATAAAGTGATTGCTTTGCCTCAAGCTAAATTCGACTTGTGGTTAAATGATAAAGTTAATTCTTCAAAGGGAAGCAAGTAATAAATTTTGAAAAATAAAATTGAAATATTATTAGAGTTAACAAAGTTTAGAATAACTTTTTTTGTTACAGTTACCGCTGTCTTCGGGTTTGTCAGCAACACGGGAAAAATAAATACTTCGCTGATTACACCAGCTTTAGGAATATTGTTCTTAGCTTGCAGTTCGGCAGTATTAAATCACATTCAAGAACGAACTACCGATGCCATTATGGAAAGGACAAAACAGCGCCCGATTCCTTCCGGCAGAATTTCGGCAGCATCAGCACTTTTGATTTTTGCAATTTTATTTTTAATTGGCTCAGGTCTATTATTTTTCTTTTCCGGTTGGATTACGCTGCTGCTTGGGCTGCTAAACTTGCTCTGGTATAATGCTATTTACACTCCGTTAAAAAAGAAAACGGCACTTGCAATTATTCCCGGATCATTAGTCGGAGCTATCCCTCCGATGATAGGCTGGGTTGCTTCGGGCGGTGATATTTTTGATCCTGCAAGTTTAATGATAGCATTTTTCTTTTTCATCTGGCAAATCCCTCATTTCTGGCTCTTACTATTAATGCTGAATAAAGAATATGAAAGTGCAGGGTTCCCGACATTAACAAAAATATTTAGTCAGGCACAATTAAGTAGAATCACATTTGTTTGGATAGCAGCTACAGCAGTATCAGCGATTATAATCCCTCTATACGGACTGACTAAATTCACTTTTATAAATGTGTTACTTTTAGCTGCCGGGATCTGGTTGACTGTTAGAGCCGTTAAATTAATAACGGGCACAGGAAGTCGAATTGAAGTTATTCCGGCTTTCAGACAAATAAATATTTTTGCTTTAATTGTAATTGTACTTATTTCTTTAGATAAACTTCTCTCAAATATATAAAACAGGTAGTAGTCAGATGACATTTTTAGATAAATTTGTTTTACCTCAATCAGCAGAGCATATAGAACTACTCCATTACATGCTATTGCTGGTTTTATTTCTTTTCATCCCATTTATTTCTTTAATTTTTGGCGGAACACTGTTCTCAATTTTCTATAAACGAAAATATGAGAAAGGTGGGGATAGAAACTATGAAATACTTGCAAAGGAATTTATCAACACAAGTACTATTAACAAAAGCATAGGAATAATTTTGGGTATTGTCCCATTAATCGCAATAATTCTTATTTATGCGCAGTTATTGGATCAGTCTGGAGATTCTGCTCTAAGCTATCTGATGGTCTCGTTTTTATTTCTACTACCGGCAATTATTTTGATTTATACTTACCGATATTCTTTTAATTTTAGTCAGATATTTGAACCTGTGCACCAATCTCCGAATGAATCTGCGCAGGAAGATTTTCTACAATTAAAATCAAGTGCAATCAAACTTGCTTCAAAAACGGGTCGAAATGGAATAGTTTTTTTATTTTTTTCAATTTGGTTTTTTGTTGCAGGATTGAATGAAGCAAGCAATGTAGATACCATCAAATTATCATTTATTGGTGGACTATTCTCATTTCCAGTTATCATCAAGCTGTTACTTTTTATTTTTTTCTCGTTAGCATTTGCAGGCTCGACGCTCCTGTTTTCTTTCTTTTATTGGGAGGGTGGAAATAAAAAGTATTCAAATGAGATTAAGAATTTTGTCAAAGAGCAGACATCAAAAATTACTTTGTGGTCAGCTATTTCTCTTCCTCTGTTAATTTTATTTACACTAATAAATATTCCTGCAGAACTTTTATCTGGTTCAATTTTTGGATTTTCCATTATTAGTTTGGTACTGATTTTTATCTCCTATCATTCATTATATTCCCTAAATAAAGGGACAGCTATTAGTGCTGGCGGAGTAGTCTTTTATTCACTTCTCTTTGCCTTGCTCTCTTTGACGATTAAAGATCAATTGATAATGTCGAATGCCACTAAGACTCACTCTCTAATTTTAGCTTCTCAGTACGAGAAGTATCTCGCAGATTTGAAGGGGGAAACAGGAATTGTAGCTGTAAGCGGACAGGATATTTTTAATACAAGGTGTTCCGCCTGCCATAAGTTTGACGTTAAGTTAGTTGGTCCTCCATACAAAGAAACGTTACCTAAATATGAAGGCAAGTTAGCCCAGCTTATTTCATTTATTAAAAACCCCGTTAAGGTAAATGCTGCATATCCCCCAATGCCAAACCCCGGGCTTAAACCTAACGAAGTAGAAGCTGTAGCAAAATATATCCTTGAGACTTACAAGAAATAATAATTATATTTCTTAATAAAGTATCTTGACTGATGAATAGAAAATAACTTGATTTTACTTTTCGCTGGATGTAATTTTAATGTTAAATCTAATAGTTAATTTTTATAATAATTTAATTTTCCCTAAATAATCAAAGAGGTAAGTGATGAAAAAACTCGTTACTCTAATATTATGTTTTTTTATTAGTGTGGCATCATTATCAGTTTTAGCCCAAAGCTATCAGGGACCAGCAGTCGGCAGTATTACCGGTGGTGTTTTGGTTACAACTGATAATTTTTCAGCTCCTGTTGGCACAGGTGAAGAAATAGTTCGTGGTCCAAAAAATATTATAGAACCGATTGAAGAACCATACTTTATTAATTATGGTTACGAACTCCCCAAAATGAATTATATTGAAGATAAATCGGTAGTAGATAACCCATTGGGAGGAGGTAGCGAGACATTATTGCTGCATAGTTTCCCTGGCATACCGATGACAAATTCTATCCCGCCGGATCCTATCATTGCTGCAGGTCCGAATCATATCATTGCTTGTGTAAATAGCGAGTTTACTATCTTTGATAAAGAGGGGAATGAAATCAACAATATTAGTGCAGATTCCTGGTATAATTCTGCTCTTCCAAATCCCGGCGCTTTTGATCCGCAAGTTATTTATGACCATTTTTCTGGTAGATGGGTGATTTTGTATGATAATCAAAATGATGCCGCGCAATCAGCTTACTTTTTAATATCCGTTTCGGATGATGATGATCCAAATGGATTCTGGTATAATTATGCTATTCCGGCTGATCAGAATGGAAGCACATCCGTGAATAATTGGGGAGATTACCCTCAAATGGGTTTTGATGATAAGGCGATATATATCAATTCGCGATCGTTTACTTTTACTTCGGGTGTCTATCAGTATAATAAAATTAGAATAATTAATAAAACTGAATTATATAACGCAAATGGTGGCGCAGTTTCCTGGACAGATTTTTGGGATATTACAAATCCCGGTGGAAGTACAAGAGTTGATGTAATAGAACCTTGTCATATGTACACAGTCAGCAGTGACTATTACTTTCTTTACGCTTCATCCTCAGGTGGGAATACAGTTTCACTTTACAAAATAACAGATCCAATTGGTTCACCAGTTTTGAGTGGGGTTAATATTGCAGTTCCATCCTATACTCAAACTCCATTGGCTAATCAATTGGGTGGCAGTACAATTCTTATCGAAAGTGGCGGTGCAAGAGTTAGAACTCAACCCGTGTTTCGAGATGGAATTCTTTACGCAATTCATTCTATTCGAAACCCTAATTTTGCAACCAACTCTTCAATCCAATATTATCAGATTGATGTAAATTCAAATACACTTGTGGATAATGGTGCTCTTGGTGCAGAAGGGTTCTATTATATTTATCCAGCAATCACTGTTGATAAAGATCAAAACATGGCTATGACTTACAGCCGATCTGCTGATACAGAATACATCGGCTCTTATTTCACCACAAAACTCGCATCCGATCCTCCGGGAACATTAGAAGGAAGCAGAGTGCTGCAAGAAGGTAAGGGTAATTACGTGGTTGATTATGGCTCTGGCAGAAATCGCTGGGGTGATTATTTGGGAGTCTTTCTCGATCCATCGAATGAATATAATGTCTGGATGTTGTCTGAATATGCTGCAGGTACAAATATCTGGGGAACATGGATTGGCGAAGTGAGAATGGTTCCTTATCCCGGGGTTCACGCTTATACGGAAACACCTTCAGTTGATTTAAAGACAGTTGAGGTTGGTTCCCAAAGCTCACCTTACTCGGTAAAACTAAGAAACATAGGCTCCGATCCTATGATCATAACCGATATACCTTCCAGTTTTGGTCAATATTTGATGACTTCAATAATAACATTTCCGGTTACGCTGAATTCCTATGACAGCCTGCAGATAGATTTTGTATTTGCTCCGACTGATACCGGTTTATTCCAAATAAACTATCCAATCACTTCTAATGATCCTGAGTTCACTGGATTCGATTTATCTGCAAGAGGCTTCACTATAAGCTCTGTCTTAGATAATGTTCTTTATGGCTATTCTGGTGCTTCAAGTGATGGCAGGCTTATTGCGATTGATACTTCAAATGCGACAAGTTCGCTGATTGGAATTTCGTTCGAAGATAATCTTACAGGTGTTGCTCTTAATCACGTAACAAAAATTTTATATGGAATAAGCACTGATGAGTTTAATACTGTATTCTATAGAATTGATGCCGCACATGGTGGGACATTTGAATTGTTAACAATGCCAATAAGCAATTTGGAAGGTATTGCTTTTGATACATTAGGTACTTTATACGGAGCTTCTGCCACAGGTCTGATTTATTTTATTGATCTTGAAAATCAGATATTCACAGTTCAATCAGATGCACATATTGGTATCAACAACATCACCATTGACAGCAAAACTAATAAGATGTATGCTTGTCAGCCGAATGTTTTTGGTCAACCTAAAGATAAAATCTATGAGATCAATCCTTTGACGGGAGATACATTGTTGGTTGGTAGAACCGGCTTCAATAGCAAAACTTACAATGCAATGGCATTCGATGGCACTCCGGTTCTGTATATTAGCACAGGTTTAAGTGGTGCAATCAATGAATTGATTCGTTATGATTTATCAACTCTGACCGCTAAATCAGTAGGCTTTACCGGATACAAAAACATAAACGGACTTTCTTTCTTGTCGGGTATTCCGTCTGATGTTAATGATAATCCAAAATCTTCATTGCCTGAACAGTTTTCTTTGAATCAGAATTATCCTAATCCATTCAATCCATCAACTACAATAGAGTATGCTCTTCCTGTTGATGCAAAAGTAAAAATGGTGATTTATAATTTACTTGGTGAAGTGGTTACTGTTTTGAATACCACCGAACAAAGAGCGGGTTATCATAGTTTTGTCTGGAATTCAAAAGATAATAACGGCAATAATCTTAGCAGTGGAATTTATTTTTATGAATTAAAAGCTGACGGGATAAATGGTCAACAATTTACTCAGCTTAGAAAAATGGTACTACTAAAATAATTTTAAGCATTTTAAAAATTACTGCCGGACTTTTACGTCCGGCATTTTTTTATTCAAATTGTTCATTACCAAATTCATCTTCTTCTTTGTTCATAGTAAAAATTGAACTTAACATATGTCCTTAAAATTAACTCCATTCTCCAATTTAAATTTGCTCAACTGGGAAAACTCAGATAACCCATAAAGAATAAACTCCATCATCAATAGTTTTATCTTTTCATCTTCGGGTTTAATTATATTTTCAACAATCGAATCAAGTCCGGGGATTTTTCTCAAGGTGTTTCTATATTCTTCATCAGTGCAAAGCATTAAAAGATCAATGGTATTTCCTTTGCTAAACCAACTTATGATGGGTTGATAAATGTTTTTATCAGTTTGTTTTTTTAATTTTTCGGGTGATGGAAAATAATTTTCAAAAACACTTTTTATAGATTTACCGATAAGAATATTTGCTACTTTACTTGCACCTTCTTGCTCGCCTTCATAGACTAATTCCACTTTACCTGTTATCGCTGGTATCACTCCGTAGATATCCGTCACTCTTGCAACAGATTGCAACGCATTGTTTAAGATTACTCTTCGCTCAACAGTGCTAATAAGATTTTCAAAAGCTGAAATTGTCAATCGCGCTGAGACTCCACTTTTAGGATCAATATATTCACTTCCTCGAGCTTCAAATGAAATTTGCTCAATCAATTCCTTAATTAAATCCGGTACAATTACTTTTTGAATCTGGTCAGGAGTCAATTTGGCTTCCTGTTCAGTTATCTTCATAGAGTCGGCAATTAATTTTGGATAATGGGTAAGGATTTGGCTTTCGATTCTATCCTTCAAGGGTGTAACGATTGAGCCGCGATTCGTATAATCCTCGGGATTTGCTGTAAATACAAATTGAACATCAAGCGGCAATCGAATTTTAAATCCACGAATCTGAATATCATTTTCCTGGAGGATATTAAAAAGCGCAACTTGAATTCTTGCCTGCAAATCCGGTAATTCATTCATCACAAAAATACATCTATGCGACCGCGGTATTAATCCGAAATGAATCACTCTTTCATCAGAGTATGGAAGTTTTAATGTTGCGGCTTTAATAGGGTCCGTATCGCCAATCAAATCTGCAACTGAAACATCAGGCGTTGCAAGTTTCTCCGAGTACCTTTCAGTTCTGTGAAGCCATGTGATAGGTGTACTCATTCCATTAGCGGCAATCAAATCTTTGGCGAACTTTGAAATTGGTTTGAGTGGATCATCATTGAGTTCAGACCCGCTTACGATGGGGATATAGTCATCTAATAAATTAATCAGAAGCCTTGCTATTTTGGTTTTTGCCTGCCCTCTTAAACCCAGCAAGATAATGTTGTGTCTTGATAAAATTGCAGTCTGCAAATCCGGGATAACAGTTTCATCATATCCAATTATTCCATCAAGCGGGTTTGTTCCTTCGTTTAATGAACGAATTAAATTTTCTCTTAATTCTTGTTTTATAGATTTTGATTTATAGTTGGATGCATATAAATCACCCAGTGTTGAAATACTTTTTATATCCATTCCTGTTCCTGATTTTAAATTATCTTACTCTTTTTCTTCTGTTGCGAATGTAGTCTTCAAAAATATATTCTCCTAATCCAGTCAGACTGCTGTAAAAAGCCCTGCCATTGTTAGTCTTTGTGAACTCTCTGACAAATTGCTGTAGGTAGGGGTCATTAGCAATCATAAAAGTAGTAATTGAGATACCGAGCCGCCTGCATTTTGCAGCAGCGTCAAGGCTTTTATTTACGATCATCCTATCAAGCCCAAAACTGTTTTTATAATATTTTGCCCCAACCTTTAAGCAAGTTGGTTTTCCATCTGTAATCATAAAAATTTGTTTGTTAGACGTTTTCCTTCTGCGAAGAATATCAACTGCAAGATCTAATCCGGCAACTGTATTTGTATGATAGGGTCCGGCTTGTAAATAAGGTAGATCCTTTATTTCGATTGTCCACGCATCATCACCAAAGACGACTAAATCCATCGTGTCTTTTGGATATTTAACAGCAATTAATTCAGCTAAAGCCATTGCGACTTTCTTTGCTGGCGTAATTCTATCTTCGCCATATAAAATCATTGAATGAGAAATATCAATTAGCAGTACAGTTGAAGTAATTGATTTAATATCTTTTTCTTCCACTTCAAGATCATCTTCGGTCAATTTGAAATCTTCAACCCCATGGTTTATTTGAGCATTCCTAATAGAATCAGTCATATCAATTTGTTCAATGCTATCTCCAAAAAGATAACTTCGCTTTTCGGAAGTTGATTCATCACCGATTCCAGGGAAAAATGTTTTATGATTACCATTGCGGCTCTTACGAAGTTTACCAAAATTTCTTCAAGTGATTGAGTCCGAATTGATCTTTCGGTTTTAGCAGTTGGAATACTCAACCCTGTTTTGGGATCATCTTTGATATAATTCCTCTCTTTCAAATCATCAATGAAATTGCCAATTCCATATTTATCATCTGTAAGTTTGTATTTTCTATCGAGCTCATTTAACCAGTTTAATGCTTCGCTTAGATCACCTGAAGTTACTGTAAGAAGTTGAAGAAATAATTTGAAAAGACTTTCAAAAGAATTATCCTTTGAAAGTTTTTTAATGAATTGAGTGAATCGAAGTCCTAACATGCAGATTTTAAATTGTAATTTTTGCTGGATAATTTAAATCATTTGATGATGAAATCAAGGATTAAAAAATAGGTCTATTGATTGGAAACTATTTTATTTCTGAGAACTCAATTTCTTCAACTTGTTGATTGAATATTTATCTTGAGGATTAAGCTTGATAGCAGAACGAAAATTTTTAGCTGCGAGTCCTTTATTTCCATCCCTTAAATAAGCATCTGCAAGTCCGGAATATGCCTTATAATAGTTGGGGAATTCTCTGACATAAAGTTTAAAAAGCATTACTGATTCAACAACCAAATTATTCTTTAATAAATCATATCCTAAGTAAGAAAATTCTTCTTCGTTTATATTGTAATATTCAGAAGAATCAGATTTGATTTTAGAGTATAAGTTGAAAACAGAATCTGTAGGCAGGGTAAAAAATTCAGGCAGCAGCCTATCCGCAAGCGATTTCTTTAAAGGATGATAACCACTCCCTAATAATATCGAAGCAAATTCGGCGGCAGGAGATTCCAATTGTCTATCTTTTAAATTAATGAGGTGTACTGTTGCAATTTTTTGGCCGGGGTAGATCACAATCTCCGAAACGAATCCGGTGCCGCTTCCAGAATGCGTATAATACACTCGTCCATAGAAATCAATTTGTCTGTCAACGCCCATCCCGTAAGTATGGCTTTTCCCATTTTTTAATTTAGTAGGAGCAGCCATTGTATCGAGCAAATTCCTCGAAAATATTTTACCATCGAGAAGTGCATTTGCAAATTTCAACAAGTCGGATGCTGTCGATAAAAAACCCCCACCCGGGTATTTAATACTCAAGTCAGCCAGTGGTGCATTTTTTAGCTCCCTCGCGTTATCTCTGATATACCCCTTTGCCCGGTAATAAATAATATCTTTTTGAATATCCGGAGATGTTCGATTCATCTTGAGCGGCTTAAATATATTATTCGTAACATAATCGAGATATGACATCCCGGTTACTTGTTCGATTATTCCTGCGAGCAAATTATAACCAAGGGTGGTGTATTGATAAGCGGTGCCCGGTTCGAAATTTAACGAATCTTTTGCCAGCAAATTTATGACTTCCTTTGTCGAATGGAAATAAACTTTGCTGTCGAATTCACCCGGCATATAATCGCGTATTCCTGCAGTATGATTTAATAATTGTCTAACAGTAAAAGTGTATTTTTTTTTCGGGAAGTAATTAAGATATTTTCTGACATCATCATCCAGTTTCACTTTACCTTTTTCAACCAATTGCATTATTGCTGATGCTGTAATGAGTTTTGAAATAGAAGCAATACGATAAACAGTCGAATCAGTCGCAGGGACGAAATTTTCAACATCAGCCAATCCGATAGTTTTGAGCCATATAATTTTTCCATTTTTTATCGCACCTCCTGAAATCGAAGGAATATTTTTTACAGATTTGTAGCTGACTAAATATTGATTTAATTCATGTTCGACAGAACTCTGGGGAAATAAAAGGTATGGACAGGTTAGAATGATGAATAGTAAATACTTAATAAATTTTTTATTGAACAATTCCGAAAAAATATTCATCATTAGAAGTTTTTTGTAATAACAAATTAATAAAAGCGGCGTACAAAAATATATTGCAGCCGCTAAATTTATTTAATAGGGATTCTTTTTTCGAGAATATTATCTATTAAATGATAACTCAATGCTTCTTCTGCTGAGAGATAATGATCACGTTCACAATCTTTTGCGATTTCTTCGATCGGTTTACCCGTGTGGTCAGAAAGGATCTTGTATAATGTATCTCTTGTCTTCACCATTTCTCGTGCATGAATTTCAATATCCGAAGTTTGTCCTTGCAGCCCGCCTATCCACGGCTGATGTATCATTATTTTTGAATTCGGAAGGCTGGTACGTTTTCCTGCCGCACCGCCAGCTAATAAAACCGCACCCATGCTTGCAGCCATTCCAACACAAATGGTTGAAACATCCGGTTTGATATATTTCATCGTGTCATAAATAGCTAAGCCGGAACTTACACTACCTCCAGGGCTATTTATGTAAAGGTTGATATCTTTCTCAGAATCCTCAGCTTCAAGAAAAATCAATTGTGCAATTGTAAGGCTCGCTATGTGATCATCAATTGCAGTTCCAATGAAAATAATCCTTTCTCTAAGCAGGCGGGAAAAAATATCCATGCCTCGCTCGCCCCTGCCTGTTTGTTCGATTACGTAAGGGACAAGCTGATTAAAAATTTCAAATTTATTACTCATAATTTCCTCATTCATTTTTTGGTAATTGATCTGGGAGAACATACTTAATTTTATTCTTCGATTTTAAAAAATCCCATAATTTTTTATTAGTAAACTTTTCTTTCTGCTTGGGGGATTTATAAAAACTGAGAAGTTTTTCTAATTCGATATTCGTTTTAGCAGATTCCTTTTGAGCCTCTTCTTCTATTTCAGGATCTGTTGCCTGTAAATTTTCTTTTTTGATTATCTGGTCACTTAACATAAACCATTTTACCTCATTCAAAGCAGGTTTTTCAAAATGTGTTCTCGCATGTTCCTTATCAAATTTTTCATAGCCTCTTTTTTTAGAATTTTTCTCTTCATTTTGAAGATATTCTTCAATCACATTATTGACCAGAGAGCGGGGAGGTTCAAATTCGTTGTTCTTTATAATTTGTGAAATAATTTTTGAAGATAAGAATTCCTCTGCCTGCGAATCATAATAATTTTGAATATCAGTTTTAATATTGTTACGAAGTTGATCCTCGGAATTGAATTTTTCTTTTGTGATTTTTTTTATCAATTCTTCATCTAATTTCGGGAGGATAATTTTTTGAATTTTATTGATCAGAGCACGATAAAAATATTTTTCTTCGACTTCTTCGTTTGAATGATCCTCTTTTTCAATAGTTCGCTTATCTGTAAATGAAAAATCGAAACTATCACCAACTTTTTTATTCCTGCTATTTACTTTTATATCAGGCTGAACTCTTTCATTAGTGAAATCAATCTCTATATTTTCTTTTTTACTTGCAGGCATCGAATTACCTGATTCATCCAACCTTTCTATCTCAACCCCGATAATGTAATCATCGTCTTCACCAACCAAATCTGTTGATTCAAATGTGCGGTTCGATCTAAGTAAATATTCAATTTCTTTGTCAATTTCTTCTTCACTCACTTTAAAATCGGGAAGTAAAATTTCATTATCAGTATAATTTTCAACTTGAATTTCTGGCATGATCTCAAATTTTACTTTAAAAGATAATTCTGATCTTGGTTCAAATTTCAAATCACTTAAAACAGGCTGATTTATTGGGTTTAGATCTTTTTCTTTAACTACTTCCCAAAATTTATCATTTGCAATTTTTTCTGCAGCTTCATATTCAAGAGCATCTCCAAAACGCTGCTTAATGATTTGAGGAGGTACTTTTCCTTTCCGGAATCCATCAACATTTATTTTTTTTGATTGTTTCTTTACTTCTAATTCAATTAGATTTTTAATCTCAGGATAAGTATATGAAACCTCAACTTGAAGCTCGGACGAATTTATCTGTTCGGATTTAAATTCCAAATTTATTTTTCCTTTCTAACTTACTTAATGGTGCGAGAACGGGGACTCGAACCCCGACACCTTTCGGTACTAGATCCTAAGTCTAGCGCGTCTGCCAATTCCGCCACTCTCGCAGGGATAAAATGCTATTAAATGAAGTGCTAATTTATTAATTTGTTTTTAGAAAATCTGTGATTAAGATAAACTATTTCAAAAAATAAAGTTCAAATATACTTTTTAACAGTCTGTTAAGCAATTATTTGGATAAAAGTACTGCTGTAAAGTCTGTAAAATTTTTAAGATGTCATTTTAAATGGATTTGGATTAAGGGTAAATGAATTTTAGCTATTCAGTCATCTCTAATATTGGTTTTCTTCGCAAAAACAATGAAGATTTCGCCGAAGTATTTAAATATCCGAAGGAATTTTAGCCATTGTATGTGATGGATTAGGTGGAACTAACGCCGGAGAATTTGCATCCAGAAAAACTGTCGAACTGATCAATCAGGCATTTAAAAAAAACACTTCAGAAAAAGATTATCTCGAAAGAATTAGATCAGCAATTGAATTCGCAAATACAAATATCTTTCATCAGTCGAAAACAGAATTTAAGTACTTTGGAATGTCAAGTACAGTCGAGGTTGTCTTCTTAAATGAGAGTTTTATTTATTGGGGGCATATTGGTGATTCAAGAATTTATTATTTCCATTCGGGCAAATTAAAATTACTTACTAAAGACCATTCATTTGTTCAGCAATTGGTTGATGCGGGTAATATTGCCCCAAAAGATGTCTTAACTCATCCTAAAAAAAATGTTATTATAAATGCTATTGGTAGCTCGTTAAATCCGAATATTGATTTAAGCAAAATAAGAATTGATGAAGCAGGTAGGTGCAAAATTTTAATTTGTACTGATGGAGTGTCTTCGGTAGTTGATGAGATAGAAATAGAAAATATTCTTGCTCACAACCAATTGGGACAGATAGCAGAAAAATTAGTAAAGAAAGTTGAATCTGCCGGTGCACCCGATAATTTTTCATTTATAATCCTGCAAAGCAACTGAAGATGACAGGAAAAAAAATTTTTCATTATCGGATATTAGATTTACTCGGTACAGGCGGCATGGGTTCTGTGTATAAAGCGTTTGATCTAAAGCTGGAACGGTTTGTAGCAATAAAATTTTTATCTGAATCACTTTCAAAAAATCTTAAAGTTGTTGACCGCTTTCGAAATGAAGCAAGGAACCAGGCTAAACTTAACCATCCAAATATTGTTGCAGTTTATGGTTATGAAGAAGCAGAAAATAATTTTGCTATTATCATGGAATACTTCAACAGCTTTTCATTAGAGGAACTACTCACGCGGAAAAAATATTTGTCTTTGAATGAAGCTGTGCCAATTATCAAGCAGGTGTTGTATGGAGTTTCTTTCGCACATAAGCATGGATTAATTCACCGGGATATTAAGCCATCCAACATTTTGATAAATATGAATGGTAATGTCAAGATAATGGATTTTGGAATTTCAAGTTCGCTTTATTTTAATGAATCAGATGCAAATAATTATTCGGGAACACTTATTTATTTAAGTCCGGAACAAATGGAGGGCGAACCTGCTACTGAACAAAGTGATGTTTATTCAATCGGATTAACTTTTTTCGAGATGCTGGTTGGCGCACCATTACTTCAAGCTAATAATAGTTATGAGATTATTAACACAAAGTTGAATGCCGAAATTAAAAGCCATAATTTGAAAGTTGCTATCATCCCCGAAGTTTTTCGTTCAATTATTGGAAAGGCTGTTTCGAGCAATCTCGAAAATAGATTTTCAAATTGTGATGAATTTCTTTCTGAAATTTCAAAAGCGTCTGCAAAAGAAATGACTGTGAAAGTACTTCCTCGAAAATCTCTAATCAAAAAAATACTGTTATCATTTCTGGATGACTAATGTACTTTTGAAATCCAATGATCCGCAACATTATCTATTTCACCATTGCGCCTGATATTTAGTGGGTTGACTTCGGTGATAAATAATTTATCAGAAGTTTCTGAATAATAAATTTGTTGAGGTTAAAGCCTCGGACTTCTTAATTATTTTAGTATCAAATATTTATTTAATTATTCACATGTAAATTCTATTTAATACATTTTATGGATAAATTTATAATACACGGCGGGAAAAAACTTCACGGAAGTATAACTGTCAGCGGTGCAAAAAATTCTTCTCTAGCTTTAATGCCTGCTTGCTTATTGACTTCAGGAATTTCTACCTTGTCAAATACGCCACGCCTCAATGATGTTTTCACTATGATGAAATTATTACAGCATCTTGGTGTGACAAGTAATTTTGAAAATCATACTCTTAGATTAGATACCAGCAACATTATTTCTCAGGATGCTCCTTATGAATATGTAAAAAAAATGAGAGCCTCTGTTTATGTATTAGGTCCATTACTCACAAGATTTGGTTATGCAAAAGTTTCATTGCCGGGCGGTTGTGCTTGGGGTCCAAGACCGATAAATCTTCACCTGGAAGCATTAAAAAAAATGGGAGCAGAAATTGAACTGTCTGAGGGTTACATCATTGCAAGATCTCAAGGAGGCAGGTTAAATGGTGCTAAAATAAATTTTGATATTTCATCTGTTGGAGCAACCGGAAATATTTTGATGGCTGCTGTGCTGGCAAATGGTATCACTCAAATTAATAATGCTGCCACCGAACCAGAAATACAAAACCTAACTGAGTTTTTAATTAAAATGGGGGCTAAGATAGATGGAGCCGGTTCTAATTCTTTAATGATTGAGGGGGTGGATAATCTAATGCCTGCTTCAATTGAAACCATACCTGATAGAATTGAAGCCGGAACTATTTTAATCTCTGCTGCAATAACGCGTGGACAAGTCGAATTGACAAACTCGAACACGACTCATCTTAGATCAGTATTATCTAAATTGGAAGACTGCGGCTGCCAAGTTGAAACTATGGAAGACAGAGTGAAACTTATTGCAAACGATTTTGAAATAAATCCCGTTGATGTTGCTACTGCAGTTTACCCCGGATTTCCTACAGATATGCAAGCTCAGTGGACAGCGTTAATGTGTCTTGCAAATGGAACCTCAAAAATAACAGATACTATCTATTTAGATCGCTTCAAACACATCCCAGAATTAATGCGTCTTGGTGCAGATATAAATGTAAATGAAAATAATGCTATTGTGAAAGGGGTTAAAAAATTAATTGGCGCTAAAGTTATGTCAACAGATCTTAGAGCAAGTGCATCGCTTGTAATTGCAGGGCTTGCAGCAGAAGGCACTACTGAAGTGCTTCGTGTTTATCATCTTGACCGCGGTTATCAACGGATTGAAGAAAAGCTTACGATATTGCATGCTGATATTCAACGTGTAGAAGGCACTGAATTTTAATTTGGCTTTACTTAAAAAAATATTTGTATTCCGAAAAGGAATAATACCGTATTGTTTTATTATCGTTGGGTTCAATTTACTGTTACTGAAATTTTCTCTATCCAATGTATTTGGATATGAGTTTTCTGTTTTGAATTCCATCCTGATCACACTTCTTTCAGGTTTTCACTCTTTAGATTTTTTAAAACATAAAATTGAGGAGGATAATTATTCGCTTAGATTGCTTTTTGTGAATCTCTCAATTTTTATTTTGATACCACTAATAATTTCTCTTGCGAACTCTTATCTAAATGGGTTCTGTTCCTTTGTTGACGGTTTATTTTTCTATATAGTTATTTTAACTCCATCCGTCTTGGTTGGGATGGGGTTAAGTGTTGTGTCAATTTTGATCTCGAGAAAATTTTTTCGAACAATTTTCTTTATTATTTTTTTGATCATTTTATTCATTCCGGTGCTCGAAATTTATTTCAATCCACAAGTATATTTTTATAATCCCATTGTCGGTTTTTTCCCCGGCAACATATATGACGAAGGATTAACTGTATCTGCATCTTTAATACTTTACAGAGCATTAAATATATTTTACTTCGGAAGTATCATCATTTCGTTTTTAATTTTTGCTGCAAAATATTCTGCTGTGAAAAGAGTTTTATCTCTAAGTATTACTGCAATTGTGGCATCAGGATTTATTTATTTTAGTCCATTAATTGGTTTAACTACAACAGAAAAATCTTTATCAAATGAATTAAAATTCGGAATTAGCACCGAGCATTTCGACATAAAATATTCTTCCAAACTCAATGCGTCCGAACTTAAAATTTTAGCAATCAGGCACGAATTATATTATGAGGAATTAAAAAACTTTTTTAATTACAAGCCTAATAAAAAGATTAAGTCGTTTATTTTTTCTAATACTGATCAGAAAAAAAAATTATTCGGTGCGGGTAATGCTGATGTAGCTAAGCCATGGTTAATGCAAATTTATTTGACCTATGATAATTACAATGGAACATTAAAACATGAGATAGCTCATTGCTTTACTGCCGAATTTGGTTCAACAATTTTTAAAATAGCGGACAATTTTAACGCAGCATTAATTGAAGGTGCTGCTGTCGCCGGTGATCCGTATTACGACGATTACCCTGTGGATTATATGGCTGCTCTGGCTTATCAAAATGGTTATAAAATTAATTTGGGTTCATTATTTGAATCGTTTAATTTTTTCTTTCAACCGTCAAGTTTGTCTTACATCTACGCGGGTTCGTTTTCAAAATATTTGATTGATAATTATGGGATTACAAAATTCAAACGGCTTTATTCTAATATTGATTTTCACTCGGTTTATGGAAAATATTTACCTGACTTAATCAGTGAATATTATGCTCATCTTTCAATATTCGAAGTATCAAATAAGAAACCGATGGCTGATTTTTATTTTGGAAGAAAACCAATATTCTCCAAAGTTTGCCCGAGATATATTTCCGATCGTTTAGCCAAAGCATGGAATCTTTTTCAAGAAGAAAAATACTCTGAATCTTTAGCGCTCTTTTCTGATGTGATTGGAAAAAGTGAAAACTATTCAGCGATCATTGGCTATGCGTCTTGTCTTTTTGAAACCAATAGAAAAAATGAAGCTGTAAAATTTCTTAAAAGCAGAGTGAATAATTTTTATGGCACATCAAATTATTATCAGATAAAATTTGCGCTCGCTGATTTCATGTCTGAACTGAATCTAACAGAACAATCCGATTCAATTTATAAAGAAATTTTTGATTCATCTTCAAATCGTACATTAGATTATTTAGCATTAACGCGAAGCAGCTTAATTAAAAACGAAGTTGGTCTTCCCGCTTATATTACCGGAAGTGATACTTTGAAATATGAAGTATTGGAAAAAATGAATAAGCAAGACTATAACTACTATTCATTCCCAATTCTAATTAACTTATCTAAAAGGTTAGGGGAAGATTACAACGAATTCCTAAAAATTTTCGATAAATCATTTCTTGTTGAAAATACTTTTCGTAGTTATGCGTTGTTCAAACTCTCCGAATATATGTTTGAAAACCTTGATTTTATTAAGGCACGGAAGACCGCTGCTCTTGCATTCAGATTTTCTTCGGAAGATTATGAAAAACAGATATTATCAAATTATTTTGAAGAAGTAAATTGGGTAATCAACAATTCCCAAAGTTTACTTTAGAATTTCATAAAGAAAAATATTATTAAATATATATGAAGATTAATTTCACTGAAATATTAACAGGGTATCCTGTCCTATCCGATGTAAAAATAGTTGCGGCTGATAGAAATGAAAAAGTTTTTATAGTCGGTGGATTTGTAAGGGATAAATTACTTAAGCGCGAATCAAATGAAATTGATTTTCTTATCGTTGGTGATGGAGTACAGTTTGCAACAGAACTAAGTAAAAAACTTGGACTTAAAAATGTAATTACCTATAAAAATTACGGCACAGCCCAACTGAAATACAATAACTTGCAGCTTGAATTTGTCGGGGCGCGGAAAGAATCTTACGAAGAAAAAAGTAGAAACCCAAAAATAGTATCGGCAACTTTCGAAGAAGATATGGCAAGAAGAGATTTTACAATCAATTCACTTGCCGTTTCTCTGAACAATGAAAATTACGCCGAGATAATTGATTTGTTTAATGGTTATGAGGATATAAATAATAAAATCATTCGCACACCGATTGATTCTATGATTACATTTAATGATGACCCGTTAAGAATTCTTCGGGCTTTTCGTTTTGCCTCTCAACTGGGATTTGATGTTGATGACAATGTCATTAACTCATCACGTGCACTTCGTGAAAGATTAAATATCATTGCCAAAGAAAGAATAGCAGCAGAGTTTTTTAAAATACTTGGCTCGAATAAGCCTTCAGTTGGACTAAATTTATTATTCCATTCCGGAGTTCTTGAAATAATTTTTCCTGAAATTGCTGCACTCGAAGGAGTTGAACAAAGGAAAGATTATCATCATAAAGATGTTTTTTATCATACGTGTCAAGTGGTTGATAACATCTCTGTAGTAACAGAAAATGTCTGGTTGAGATTTGCTGCACTTGTTCACGATATTGCAAAACCCCCAACCAAAAGATTTGTCGAAGGCACTGGCTGGACTTTCCATGGTCACGAAGAACTCGGTGCTCGTATGATGAAAAGTATTTTTAAAAGAATGAAACTTCCATTAAATAAATTAGAATACATTGAAAAATTAATACGTCTGCACTTGAGACCAATTGCACTTGCTAAAGAAGAAGTCACTGATTCGGCAATTAGAAGATTAATAATTTCCGCAGGCGAGGATCTAAATGACTTGATAACTCTGTGCCGCGCAGACATCACAAGCAAAAATCCCGGGAAGGTTTCGCGCTATCTCGAAAATTATAATATAGTGATGAACCGCGTTTTAGAAGTTGAAGAGAAAGACAGACTAAAAGCTTTTCAATCACCTGTGCACGGCGATGTCATTATGCAAGTTTGTGGATTAAAACCTTGTAAAAAAGTTGGAGAAATTAAAACTACAATCGAGAATGCTATTCTCGACGGCGAGATTCAGAATAATTATGAAGAAGCATATCAATATTTATTGAGAATCAAAGACCGGTTTCTTGATTCATAAAAAATTCTATCGCACCATACAAATAATTTTATTGCCGTTTATACATAAATCCATTCTGGCTTAATGCAGAAAACTATTTTTGTAGTGAATTAAAACACAAATAAAATGTTGGAAAGAATATGCAGTATTTATTGATCTTATTTTTGATAATTTTCAGTATTGAAATTTTTGGTGAATTTATTTTATTCATCAGAAAAAGTAAATCATCCCAATTAACCTTTGTGAAAGTAAAAGACATCAGGAGAAAATAATGCGATCATTTTTTGTGTTCCTAACATTTGTTTGTTTAACGTCAGTATCTTTTTCGCAGGAGAATTTAAGTTTGCAGAAAGCTATAAATATTGCTCTTCAAAAGAATACAACACTTCAAAAAAATATAAATACGATTAAATCATTAGAGTCTAATGTCCTCGCTTCTTATGGAAGTTTTTTACCGAACATCAGTGCCAATGGAAGCTGGGACTGGAATCGTTCGGAAGATCCGGGAACGACTTTTAATATTGGCGGTGCAGTTTTCAATACTCCTCCCTCTAATAATGAAAGCCGGAATTACTCTATTGGTATAAATTCACAGTGGACATTGTTTGACGGACTTTCGAATTATGCCACACTTTCAAAAAGCAAAAATGACCTTGAAGCCGGAAAGTTATCTATCGAAAGATTAAAGCAAGATATAGTCTTTCAGACAATCTCATTTTATTATGATGTTATTACTTCGCAGCAGCTTCTGAAAGTCAGTGAAGAAAATTTAATTCAAAATCAAAAAAATCTTGAAACAATTATTGAACGAAACAAACTTGGTTCGGTAACATTGGCGGATGTTTATGCTCAGCAAGTTCAGGCAGGTAATGCAGAACTGGATGTTATCAAATCAAACAACACACTTGCTATTGCAAAGAGTAATCTGCTTTACTACCTCGGTTTAGACGTTATGCAAGAATTTAAATTTACTGAAACCCTTACGACCGAAGAAACTGAAACTCTTAATTCAGAATTAACAATTAGTTATAATGATATTTCTGCGATGGTTCAGCAAGCTCTTGAAAACAGACCCGATTATAAAGGATCGCTGCTTAATTTAGAAAGTGCCTACAACGATATTACTACGGCGAAGTCAGGTCATTTTCCAAGGCTTACTAACAGCATGGGGTTCAATACCTATGCTAATCAGATAGATAATCTTTTTGATCAGAGAACATACTCTGTAGGATTAACATTAAGTATTCCTATTTTCTCCGGATTTTCTGTAAGCAATCGAGTCCAGTTTGCTGAGGTTAATGCTGAGAATACAGAAATAGATTTAAAGGATCTTGAAAGAACAATTAAGCAAAGTATTCAACAAACATTTCTTAATCTTCAGGAAGCAGAAAAGGGACTTAATGTAAGTGAAAAAAATGTGAAAGCTGCTGAAGAAAATCTAAAAATTGAACAGGAAAAATATACACTTGGTGCAGGAAAACTTTTGGATGTGCTTGTCGCAAACTCAACTTACATAAATGCAAAGACAACTTTGATAAGTGCGCAGTTTGCTTTTATAAGATTATCAGAACAGCTTAAATATTATTTAGGTGTTTTGGATTACAAAAAATTCGAATAAATTTTATTAAAGGAGAATATTTAAATGGCAAATGGAAAAACTAAAAAGTCGCGTAAAAAATTATTTATCTTCGGAGGCATAGGACTTCTTCTCATAATTCTTATCGTAATTGCATTTGTAGGCGGCGGTAAAGATGAAATAATTTCTGTCCAGACTGAAAAAGTTATAAAACGGGACATTACTCAAACAGTAGCGGCGACAGGTAAAATCAATTCTGAATTTAAAGTTGTAATCACTCCGGAAGTGACCGGTGAAATTATTTCTTTACCGGTGAAGGAAGGGGATAGAGTAAAGAAAGGCGATCTGCTGATAAAAATAAAAGGTGATCAGTACAGTGCACAAAAAGAAAGATTAGAAGCAATGCTCGAATCAGCAAAGGCAAATTTAGCTCAAAGCAAAGCTGAACTGGACAGAATGACTCTTGAATATAATCGTGTAAAAGAACTTAATGCAAAAGGATTAGCAAGTGATTCGGAGCTTGAAAACGCAAAAAGTAATTTTCTTTCATTACAAGCTGCTTATGAAGGCGCTCAGGCAAACGTAAATTCTAATCAGGCGTCGTTGAAAGAAATTGTTGATCAGTTGAATAAAACTACTATACGTGCCCCAATGGATGGGGTAGTTACTCAATTGAATGTTGAACTTGGTGAAAGAGTTTTTGGTGCTGGATACAGCATGGGTACTGATATTATGACTATCTCTGATCTGAACAATATGGAAGCAACAGTTGATGTTGATGAAAATGATGTGGTGATAATTTCCTTAGGCGATACAGCAAATATTAAAGTTGACGCCTTTGGAGATAAAGTGTTTAAAGGATTGGTTACTGAAATTGGTAATAGTGCACAAACATCAGGGTTGGGGACTCAAGACCAGGTTGTGAACTTTGCTGTTAAAATCAAACTGCTCGAATTAGATCCTTCACTCCGCCCGGGAATGTCGTGTAATGCTGACATTGAGACTGAAACAAAGTCGAATGTTGTCAGCGTTCCAATTCAATGCGTTACGGC
The DNA here is from genome assembly GCA_016709155.1 of Ignavibacteriales bacterium. Lineage (NCBI taxonomy): Bacteria > Pseudomonadati > Ignavibacteriota > Ignavibacteria > Ignavibacteriales > Ignavibacteriales bacterium. Next base: position 1,100,281 of record JADJEI010000013.1, read on the forward strand.
TCGTGGAGATTTTAGTCCAGCTCCTGAAGGTGATAGCGGAAGCGAAGATGAACCGGTTGTTACAACAAAGAAAAGTGATGATAAAAAAATTAAGGAAATTGTATTTCTAATAAAAAATGGGAAAGCCAAATCGGTTGAAGTTGAAACTGGAATCAGCGACGACAACTATATTGAGATTAAATCTGGTCTTTCCGGTGATGAAGAAGTTGTAACAGGAAGTTACAGAGCGATTTCTAGAGAATTAAATGATGACGTTGTTGTTCGGGTTGAAAATAAAAGCAACTCAACAGAGAAAAAATAAAATTAAACCGGAAAAACTTAAATGAACATTATTAACATAGAACATATTGCTCGCGTTTATCAGGTTGGCTCGGAAGAAGTGCGTGCACTCAGTGATGTTTCATTACGCATTGATAAAAATGAATACGTTGCAATTATGGGCCCTTCCGGCTCGGGCAAATCAACATTGATGAACTTGCTCGGCTGCCTTGACACCCCTTCCTCTGGTAAATATGATTTCAACGGGCTTAGTGTAAGTGAAATGAGTGATAATGAACTCGCAAGGATCAGGAATAAAGAAATAGGATTTGTCTTTCAAACTTTTAATCTGCTGGCAAGATCAAACGCGCTGCACAATGTGGAACTGCCGCTCATCTATGCCGGAGTTTCTTCATCTGAAAGAAAAGAAAGAGCGATGCAGACACTAATTGATGTAGGATTAAAGGATAGGATTTATCACAAGCCAAATGAATTATCAGGCGGACAAAGGCAAAGAGTCGCAATTGCAAGAGCACTCGTCACCCGTCCTTCAATTATTCTTGCCGATGAACCAACAGGAAATCTCGATTCTAAAACCGGAGAAGAGATTATGCTCTTATTTCATGAAATACACGAAAAAGGTAATACAATTATTCTTGTTACTCACGAAGAATACATTGCCGAACATGCAGCCAGGATTATTAGACTCAAAGATGGTCTTGTTGAAAAAGATGAATTAGTTAAAAATAGATTTATACCAACGGCTAAAGCATCCAATAATTAAATTGAATTTGCAAGAGAAAGAAGTTGAAATAAAATGTCAAATTTTTTATTTGAATTAAAAGAAGGATTATTGATTGCGCTTCGTGCAATTCGTTCGAATAAAGTTAGGGCAATTCTTACGATGCTCGGAATATTTATCGGGATCACTGTAGTAGTGTTAATGTCAACCGCCATTAAAGGCATTGATAATTCATTCCAAAATGGAATCAGCGCTTTAGGTTCAGACGTTCTTTACATTGATAAATGGGCGTGGTTTGGAAATGTTGATTGGTGGAAACTTCGCAACAGAAAAAATCTTGACATGGACGACTTCCAAAAATTTAAAGAAATGGCTAACCTCCCCCTGGCAGTTGCACCTGTGCTCAATACACAACAAACAATTAAATTTGGGGATAGAAGAGTTGAATCAGCAAACTGCAATGGTTCAAATGCTGATTATGTTATGACGACTAATTTCTCTTTTGCTCAAGGCAGATTTTATTCTGATATAGAAAGTGAAGGATCAAGAAATGTGGCTGTGATCGGAAGTGAAATTGCAAAGACTCTCTTCCCACTTGGTGATGCACTGGATAAAACCATTAAAGTTGGAGCGCAAAATTTTAAAGTTGTTGGTGTTCTGACTGAACAAGGTAGTTTTATTCTTGGTCCATGGAATCCGGACAATCAAGTCTTTGTACCAATAGGAACAATTTTCAAATATTTTATGAATGAAACTTTTGGCTCGATAACAATTAATGTCCGTGCACAAAACCCGGCAATGCTTGAAGAGACTAAAGCAGAAGCCGAAGGCATTATGAGAAAATTAAGGGGGCTAAAGTATAGTGAAGAAAATGATTTCTCAATCAATCAACAAGAAGGATTAGTTGATAATTACAATCAGGTGGTGGGGGTAATTCAGATAGCTGGATTGTTTATAACAGGACTTTCGTTATTTGTCGGTGCAATCGGAATAATGAACATCATGTTTGTTTCTGTGAAGGAGAGAACAAAAGAAATTGGTATACGTAAAGCCATCGGAGCCAAACGAAGAACCATTCTATTTCAGTTTTTGCTCGAATCTTCTGTAATATGTTTGGTCGGCGGGCTTGCCGGCTTAATTGCCGCAGTGCTTTTAAGCATGCTTGTTGATCAATTTATTCCTACTTCAATTCAGTATGACGCGGTCATCCTTGCAATATTTGTATCGCTGTTGACCGGAATAATTTCAGGCTTAGCTCCGGCTTATACAGCAGCAAAATTAGATCCTGTTGAAGCATTGAGGTATGAGTAATGAAAACATCACAAGTATTTAGCCTTTCACTTCAATCATTAAAAAATAATAAACTTCGTACTTCGCTTACAATTCTGGGTATAGTTGTAGGAATTTTTTCTATCATTGTCATCATGACAATCATTACAATGCTTCAGAACAGTATCGAAAGCGGTTTGTCAATGCTGAATAAAAATACTTTTCAGATAGAAAAGTTCAGCAGAATGCAAGAAGGTGGTGCGGACGCCGAAAGGATATTGCGTAACAGAAAAGATTTAACAATAGAAGATGCCGAAAGATTAAAATCGCTTCTGACGCAAGCTATGTACGTCGGTGCCGAGCAGTGGCACTTTGATATAGTAATTAAGTATGGTAACAATGAGACTAATCCAAATATCAGCGTAACAGGAATTACCACTGATGCGATGAAAACAAATAACTGGAATGTTGAATATGGTCGTGATTTTATGGAAACAGATATTCAGTATTCGACTAACGTTTGTTTGCTTGGCTATGATATAGTTGATAAAATATTCGGTCAAATAAATCCCGTAGGGCTTACTGTTCGTGTTGATGGCAGACCTATAAAAGTTATAGGTGTGCTGGAAAGACAGCCTGCTATGTTTGGTTCAAGCAGGGATAATTTTGTTGTTATGCCTATCTCTACATTTCAAAGTTTTTACGGAAAGTATAATAACAGTGTAAACATAACTGTGATGTCCCATAGTAAAGCCGATTATGACGAAGTGATAGAATCTGCAATTGGATATATGCGTACTATCCGTAAGGTTCCTGCAGGTGAAGAAAATGATTTTTCTATCTTCAGTAATGATTCACTGATTGGTCAGGTTAATGATATTACAGGTGGAATAAGAATTGGCGCTCTTGTTATTTCAATCATCGCACTTATAGCTGCAGGAATAGGGATAATGAATATAATGCTCGTATCTGTAACCGAAAGAACCCGCGAAATAGGGATTAGAAAGGCGATAGGCGCAAAGAGAAAAAATATTTTAATGCAGTTTCTCTTTGAAGCGATTGTGTTATGTTTAATTGGCGGAGTGATCGGAATTGTTATCGGGGTGGGGCTTGGAAATTTCGCAGGAAGTTTTTTAAATGCACAGTCTGCAATTCCAATTGATTGGATTTTAATTGGTCTTTCGCTGTGTGTTATGGTGGGGCTTATCTTTGGAACTTATCCAGCGTATAAAGCAGCAAACTTAGATCCAATCGAAGCTCTGAGATATGAGTAACTCATGTTACCCAAAACAGCAAACCTCCGAGGTTTCGATGAATAGGTTTATGAAAATATTTTCTATTTAGCGTTAAAAAACAGCCTCAAAAAGATACTATTTACAAAACCTCGGAGGTTTTATACTCACCTGCGTAAGGTGAATGAGTAATAAGAATTTGTTTTCAAGTTACATTTCTACGATTAGATTTAGACCGATAAATTGTATTAAATTACTGTAAAGTATTTTAAAAGAATTTTAATAGCGCGGGGATTTATGCTGCTATCTCAAATATTTTCGCTCTCGTTACAATCATTAAAAAGTAACAAACTCAGAACTATGCTCACCATTCTTGGTGTTGTTGTAGGAATATTTTCAATCATTGTAATAATGACTATCATTACAATGCTTCAAAATAGTATCGAAAGTGGAATATCATTTCTGAGTAAAAACACTTTTCAAATCCAAAAATTTCCAGCAATTAATACCGGCGGTCATGAAGAATGGAAAAAGTTTCGCAACCGTGAAGATATTACACTTGAGGATTATTATCGCTTCGAGGAGATGATGACACAAGCTAAATATACTGCAGCGCAATTAACCGCAGGTGGGAAGGTAATCAAATTTAGAAATCTGGAAACGAATCCCAATAGCTTCATCGTAGGGATCACTGAAGGCGGGATGAAAACTAACAATGTTACACTAGATCATGGAAGGGAAATCAGGAAAACTGATATTGATTTTTCTAACAATGTTTGTCTGCTTGGTCAGGATATCAGAGAGAAACTTTTCCCAAACATTGATCCAGTCGGTTTAAACATTAAAGTTGACAACAAACCTTTGCAAGTGATTGGCTTAATGGAAAAGATGCCCGAATTCTTTGGGCAAAGCATGGACAATTACATTGTTATTCCCATCAGTACCTTTGAATCAATGTATGGTAAAACAGGAAGAAGTGTTGAGATTACAGTTATGTCTTATGGTAAGCAGGATTACAATGCCGCAATAGAGACAGCAATTGGTTATATGCGAACGATTCGGAAAGTTCCTCCGGGAGAGGAAAACGATTTTGATATTTTTAGTAACGAGTCTTTGATTGGACAAATAAACGGAATCACTGAAGGCATACGAATAGGTGCGATGGTTATTTCCATAATTGCACTGCTTGCTGCAGGGGTGGGGATTATGAATATCATGCTTGTCTCGGTCACAGAACGCACAAGAGAAATCGGTATAAGAAAAGCGGTCGGTGCAAAACGTTCGAATATCCTAGTTCAGTTTTTGATTGAAGCTATTATTTTATGCTTGATAGGTGGATTTATCGGAATACTTCTCGGGGTAGGTGTAGGAAATCTCGCCGGTAGTTTTTTGAATGCTGAAGCCGCAATCCCGCTTGATTGGGTATTTATCGGGCTCACACTTTGTGTGCTTGTCGGAATCGTATTCGGAACTTATCCTGCTTACAAAGCAGCCAACCTAGACCCGATTGAAGCGTTGAGGTATGAATAATTATTAATTTAGTTTAATAATTACATACTATGTTTAAACATTAGACTTGATAAATGAACTTCATCAAAGTAGATTAGTCCGTTAAAAAATATTAATCATCTTTTGAAGTTTATTACTAAACATTTCGTTTTACTATTTTTTTTATTGGCTGCTTCTAATTCTGTTTGGAGCCAACAAAAATATTTCTCATCTTTTGTGCAAGACACAATTCCAATCAATTTTGATAATAAATATTTTATTTCCAAAGTCAATATTATCCCTCAAACTGAAAGAATAATTTTACGCGGGGAAATTCTTTCTCCTCAAGATTATTCTTTTCAATATGCGAAAGGATTTTTTCAATTATCAGACTCGCTGCCTTATTCAATTTTTGACACTCTCATCGTTGCATATCAAACAATAAAAATTTCTCTTCAAAAAAAATATAAACGTAGAAGTTTGATTCTGCGCCTTGATGAAGCAACCGGCGATAGTCTTCTCATCAGCAAATCGGAATCGGGTATTTTTAGTACCGAATCAATTTTTGGAAGCAGCATGGAAAAAAGCGGAACAATCGTTCGCGGTTTTACTGTTGGGACGACAAAAGATTTCACACTGAACAGCGGCTTGCGGCTTCAGCTTGCAGGCAAGTTATCCGATGACATTGAAATTGTTGCAGCACTTACAGATGAAAACACCCCCATTCAACCAGAAGGGAATACAGAACGGCTTGAAGAACTTGATAAAGTCTTTATTCAAATAAAACATAAAAATGCAATCGGCACTTTTGGCGATTATGAACTCAATAAAAAGTTTGGTGAATTCGGTGTTATCAATAGAAAACTGCAGGGGCTGATAGGGGAGTTTTTCTATGAAGGTCAGAAAGGATATCTTGGTATTGCAAGTTCTAAAGGAAAGTTTAATTCAAATAATCTTTTTGGGATTGATGGAGTACAAGGACCTTACCGACTAAGCGGAATAAACAGCGAACCGGACATTATCATTATTGCCGGAAGTGAACGTGTTTATCTTGATGGAATTGAATTGGTGCGAGGGGAGGGGAATGATTACACAATTGATTACTCGAATGCTTCAGTTACATTTACTCCGAAAAAATTAATTACTTCAGCAAGCCGAATAAATATTGATTTTGAATATACAGATAGACGATATGCGCGAAATGTTTTCGGAGCCGGCGCAGAAGGTTTGCTGTTTGAAGAGAAAATGAGTATAAAATTTCAGTACTTACGCGAAGGCGATGATCAGGATGCTCCAATTGATATTATTCTTTCCGATTCAGATAAAGAAAATTTAAAGATTGCAGGAGATGATAGAAATAAAGCTGTGAAATCAGGTGTGTCATTTGCAGCTCCGGATTCGCTCGGAAATATTCACGGAACTTATTTTAAAGTTGATACATTAATTTCCAGTCAAAACTTTTCGTATTATGTTTATTTACCGGGGGATTCAGCTTCGATTTATAATGTGTCGTTTAGTTTTGTCGGAGAGGGTAAAGGTGACTACATTCGCGAAACACTCGGCAACTATCGATTTGTTGGAATTGGATTGGGAACTTATCTGCCAATTTCTTTTTACCTTTGCCAGAGTTAAAACAAATTGCAAATCTTGTACTTGATATAACGCCGTGGAAGGATGTTTCGCTTAGCTTTGAATATGCTGGAAGTTTATGGGACAAAAATCGTTTATCTGATTTGGACAAAGGCGATGATTACGGATATGCGAGAAATATTTTTCTCAAAATTAATCCTCAGGAAATAAATGTTGGTTCAATTAGCCTTGGCAAAGCCGGGGTTACGTATAAAGATAGATTTGTTTTAAGCAGGTTTACTTCGCCGGATAGATTTAACGAAGTTGAGTTTAATCGTAATTATAATTTATCTTCTTTGACAGAACCACAAAATGAGTCATTACGTGAACTTAGTTTGCAATTAATTCCCATCGAACAACTTTTCATAAATACTTCAATAGGAATCTTAAAACAAGGGGATGTTTTTAGCTCAGATCGTTATAATAATATTTTAAAATTTACAGATAATACTTTCTATAATGTTGATTATAATTTTGATTATGTAAAAAGTAAATCAGAGTTACTCACAAGCAAATGGCTGCGTCAAAAGGGAAATGCTTACTATACTCTCTGGCAGATAAAGCCAGGGGTAGAATTTCTTTCTGAAAATAAAAATGATAATTTCATTTCAAACGATTCTTTGTCTTCTTCCAGTCTAAAATATTACGAGTTAAATCCATACCTGCAACTAATCGAGTATGAAGGACTAAAACTTTCTGCTAAATATTCCATGAGGAAAGATTACTTTCCAATTGAAGGGGAGCTTGTAAAAGAGTCTGATTCTCGTGCACAGTTTTACGAAATGAGTTACAATGGAATTCGTGAAGTCAATTCATTATTTTCATTTACGTATCGAAAAAAACAATACACCGATGAATTCAAACTAAAAGGTTTGTTGGATAACGAGACAATCCTCATCAGAACACAAAATAAATTAATCCCGGTAGAAAAAATTTTAAACGGCGATTTATTTTATGAAGTATCAACACAAAAATCTGCAAAGATAGAAAGAGTTTTTGTACGTGTTGAGAAGGGAACAGGCAGTTATCGTTATCTTGGAGATATTAACAACAATGGAATCGCAGATGAAAATGAATTTGAACCGACACTCTTTGATGGCGAATATATTTTAGTAAATATTCCTACTGATGAATTGTTCCCGGTGATCAATCTGAAAACCAGTACAAGGTGGAAATTAAATTTTGCAGATATGTTTAATGATCAGTCGCTTGCGGGAAAATTATTTTCTCCACTTTCAACAGAAAGTTATAGGCGTGTTGAAGAGAACACAACAGAAGAGGACTATAAAAAGATTTATCTTCTTAATTTTTCTGCTTTTCAAAATGAGGAAAAAACTATAACCGGCAGCAATCTCTTTCAGCAGGATATTTTTCTATTTGAAAACAAGCAGGACTTTTCACTTCGTTTCAGATACGCAGAAAAGAATACTCTGAATCAGTTTAGCGGGGGAGTGGAAAGAGCATACAACCGTGAAAGAAGTTTGCGTATCACTTTTAAAATGATAGAAGAAGTTAGCAACCAAACTGAAATCAGTACAATAAATGATAATGTCCGCGCTCCCGAATCATCAAACCGAAAAAGATTAGTGATCAATAATAGCGTATCCTCTGATTTCTCTTATCGTCCCGAAAGAAATATCGAGATCGGTTTCAAATTAAAGATTGGTCGCAGCGAAGATGATCTGCCAACAGATCCTACTATCATTGATTTAAATTCACAACTGATCAGGCTAAACATTTCTTTTTCGGGACTCGGAAGATTGCGTGTGGAAATTCAACGCGATGAGCTAAACGCAAACACCTCAGAAAATTTTATACCATTTGAATTAACAGGCGGCAATGCACTTGGGAAAAATTACTTTTGGCGGCTAAATTTCGATTACAGAATTTCCACGTATCTCCAATCAACAATTAGTTATGATGGCAGAGTGCAAGGTGGAGGTAAAGTTCTTCATACCGCACGAGCAGAAGTGCGTGCTTATTTTTAATTAATATTGGTCTAATTTACATTCGTGTTAATTTGTGAAATTAGTGGCAGCATTTTGTCTATTAAATTGGAATCTAATTGTGAAAATAATCTCTAACCTGATCGAAGCACATATTTTCAGAATGATTGAAAATAAAATTGAATTTCTTTTGTTGAAAAGGTCGGATAAGGAAATTTATCCCGGCTTGTGGCAAATGGTTTCAGGAAGAATTAAAAGGAGTGAGAAAGCTTTTCAAACTGCTTTACGTGAAATTCAGGAAGAAACAAATCTAAAACCGAAAAAGTTTTGGGTCGTTCCAAACATCAATTCTTTTTATTTGCCGGAAAAAGATTTGATAACATTTTTGCCTGTATTTTTAGTGCAAGTTGATAGTCATTCAGAAGTAATTTTAAGCGATGAGCATTCTACTTATCGGTGGGTAAGTGCGCAAGAAGCGAAAAAACTTTTAGCCTGGAGTGGACAAAAAAAATCTGTTGATATAATTATCGAATATCTCACGAAAAGAAAATCTTATCTTAACTTTGTAGAGATTAAAATTTAATTCTTTCATTTCACTATTTTTCTTTATCATAAAAAACGGAGTTTAATTTGGGATTATTAGTAGTAGGTTCACTAGGTTTAGATACGGTATCCACACCATTCGATAAAGTCGAGAATGCACTTGGCGGATCGGCAACATACATATCGCTTGCTGCAAGTTATTTTGGAGGACCAGTGCGGCTCGTTGGAATTGTTGGAAGTGATTTCCCTGAACAATACATTCATACTTTGGAGGATCACAATATTGATCTTGAAGGTTTGCAAATAGTGGATGGGGGAAAAACTTTTCGTTGGTCCGGCAAATATCATTATGATTTGAATGTGCGTGATACTTTGTTAACAGAATTAAATGTGTTCGAGAAATTCAACCCCATAATTCCTGAAAAAGCGCGCAAAGCAAAATTTATTTGTCTTGGAAACATAGATCCCGAACTTCAAATAAAAGTACTCGATCAAATGGATGATCCTTACTTCGTTGTTTGTGATACTATGAATTATTGGATTGAAGGAAAGAAAGATGAGCTACTTAGATTATTGCCGAGAGTTAATGTGCTCATCATTAATGATTCTGAAGCAAGATTGCTTGCTCATGAACCAAACCTTATTAAAGCTTCGCGAGAAATCCGTAAACTAGGTCCGGAAATTCTCATCATAAAAAAAGGAGAGCATGGTGCTCTACTCTTTACCGAGGATATTGTTTTTTCAGCACCTGCATATCCAATGGAAATGATTTATGATCCGACAGGGGCTGGGGATTCTTTTGCCGGAGGATTTATCGGGTATTTATTTAAATCTAGTGATATCACACCTGATAACTTAAAATGCGCTGTAGTTTATGGAAGTGCAATGGCTTCTTTCTGCGTTGAAAAATTCAGCACGAAAGGATTGGAACAACTATCATATTTGATGATTAAAGATAGGTACCGTGAATTTTTAGACTTATCAAGATTCGATGAAAAATAAAGATTACTTTTCTTTTAAATTTGAAAACGACCAACTCGTTTTTATAGATCAAACTAAACTTCCATTTCAAGAAGTTTATGAAACAACAGATCAGTACGAGAGAATAGCAAGTGCAATTGAACGACTCGAAATAAGAGGCGCGCCTGCAATTGGAATTACTGCAGGTTATGCTTTGGCACTATCTGTAAAAAATACTCCTAAAAATCTTATTCAAAATAAATTCAGTGATGCACTTGCAAGGCTTAAGCGTACCAGACCAACGGCAGTAAATCTATTTATAGTTTTAAACGAAGTAGAAAATTATTTCATCCAAAATTCTTCTGACCCGAATATCTTCTATAAATTATTAAAATTTGTTGAGGCTATCCACAAAGAAGATATTTCTTTTTGTGATCGCATTGCACGCAATGGGTTAAATATTTTCGCCAAAAAATCCAACGTACTTACTCATTGTAACACAGGGAAATTAGCTGCCGGCGGTGATGGAACAGCGTTCAATATAATTAAATTTGCACATCAAAATGATCTGATTTTTCACGTGTATGCTGATGAAACACGACCGTTGCTGCAAGGCTCGAGGCTTACTGCATTTGAACTTTATAATTCTGAAATTCCATTTTCAATCCTTACAGATTCTTCTGCTGCTTTTTTAATGGCGCAAAATAAAGTTGATTTAGTAATCACCGGCGCTGATAGAATTGCCCTGAACGGCGACGCTGCTAATAAAATCGGGACGTATAATCTTGCTGTGCTCTGCAACTATCATAATATTCCATTTTACATTGCGGCACCGTCATCAACAATAGACAGGCACATTCCAGCTGGAAATGAAATTGAGATTGAGTATCGGAGTAAAAAAGAAATACTTGAATTTAACGGGATTCCAGTTTGCCCTGCCGAAATTGATGCATTCAATCCGGCTTTTGATATCACTCCATCACATTTGATTTCTGGAATTATTACGGAGGAGGGTGTATTCACTTTTCCGTATAATTTTATCCAATGAGTGAGATAGTAAAAACTGAAGCCATAGTATTAGGTAAGATGGATTTTAGTGATACAAGTATAATCACCAATTTATTTACCAGAGATTTTGGAAAATTTTCTCTAATATTAAAAGGCGGGAGAAATCCCAAGAATAGAATAGGACCTCTGATTGACATTCCAAATTACCTGAACATAGTTTTTTATAAAAAAGAAAACAGAGAGCTACAATTATTAAGCAACGCTGATTCAATCAACCATTTTCCGGGAATTAAAAACGATTATGATAAAATTATTTATGCATTTGCCGTCGTCGAAATAATTAAAAAATTAATTCCGGATAATGAGCTTCACAATAAATTATTTAATGGCGTTGTTCGAATCCTTACTCTGCTAAATTCATCAGACGAGGCAGTTGAAATTTTGTTCTCAAGATTTTTTTTGTTCTTTTTGGAAGAAATCGGTTTTCAGGTTCAATTGAATGAATGCAGTATTTGCGGAAAGAATCAACTGCATAACCAATTGCTCGGATTCAATTTTAACTCAGGCATTATTTGCGAGGATTGCAAAATCAATTATAAAAATTCCTATCAGATTGATGCGGAACTTTTCAAGTATCTGCACTGTCTAAAGTTCAGTAAAAAAACGGAATCTCTGAAAATTGATACCGCTAATAAAGCAATTGAATTTATGGAAAAATATTTAAAATTTCATATACCTGATTTTCAAGGAATTCAATCACTAAAAAATAATTTAAGGAGTGTTTAACGATTAAATTTGTACTATGTTTAATTAACTGATAATCGTTATTAAAGAAAAGGTAAAAAATGAAATCAAAAAAAATGTTTGGTGCAGCAGCACTAATTGCAATTGGTATTATATTCGGCGCATTGCTTATCACTGGTTTTGGATGGATTCGCCCCGGACTTTCAGATATAATTCTGGGCGCGGCACATCCGCCTGTAAATCTTGACGCAGATGCTACGGCTTTCAGTAAAGCATTTATTGAAGTAGCTGATAAAGTGACCCCCACCATAGTGCAGATAAATGTTGTATCGGAAACAAAAGATAATCCTCACGAAAATTTCTTCTTTTTTCCATTTAACGAAGTTCCCCCGGAACAGCGAGGTTCGGGAAGCGGGATAATTATCTCCACGGATGGATATATCCTTACCAATAACCACGTCGTCGAAAATGCAAAGCAAGTTTCTGTAGGACTTTTCGATAAAAGAACTTTTGACGCAACTGTAGTCGGAACTGATCCACTAACTGATCTTGCAGTGATTAAAATAGATGTTGAAAATTTACCTGCTGCTTATCTTGGTGATTCAGACAATCTAAAAGTGGGTCAATGGGTTATGGCGATTGGTAATCCGTTATCTTTATCTTCAACTGTTACGGCTGGAATTGTCAGCGCAATAGGCAGGGGGCAATTGGGATTAATAAAAGATAGTTATGGTGTCGAAAATTTTATTCAGACAGATGCTGCAATAAATCCCGGCAACAGCGGAGGAGCTTTAGTTGATCTTTCCGGCTCTGTAGTTGGAATAAATTCAGCAATTGCTGCCGGCAATACCGGAACGTACATTGGGTATGGATTTGCTATTCCAATCAACCTCGCAAAAAGTGTAGCGAAGGATTTAATTGCAAACGGAAAAGTCAATCGTGGATATATTGGAGTAAACATTGGCGAAGTTGATAATGCAATTGCTAAATCACTTGGAATGGATAAGCCTCGTGGAATTATTGTGCAAGGAATTGTTCCCGGTGGTGCTGCAGAAAATTCTGATGTTAAAGCCGGCGATGTTATACTTAAGATAGATGGAAGAGATGTTAACCAACCAAATGAATTACAAAGTTATGTGGCTTCAAAATCGGCTGGCTCTACAGTTACGCTTACAATTTTTAGAGACGGAAAAGAGCTTGATAAAAAAGTAATTCTTAAATCACGCGACAATGATACCAAGATCGAACCTGTGACTGATAAATCAAAAAATGATCCGAAGAATGAATCTAATTCTTCAACAATAAATTTTGAGGAGTTAGGGTTAGTCACCAAAAATCTTTCTAGTAAAGAAAAGACAGAATACAACCTTGACGAAGGTGTACTTATTGCTGATGTAAAACCTTTCTCTAAAGCTGAAGATCAAAAATTATTTAAAGGATTGGTAATCGTAGAAGCAGATAAGCAGACGATAAATTCTGTTGATGATCTTCAAAATGTAATTGAAAATAAAAAAGGCAAGGCAATTTTATTAAAAGTACTGGATTCAAAAGGTAATGCCCGATATGTTGGATTGGAAATTCCTAAATAAAATCAGATCGAATTAATATTTCTAACAGTAACGCCCGAATATTCGGGCGTTTTTTTTATCTTTACCTAAAACTTATAAAAAATATGATACGATTTTTAACAGCGGGCGAATCTCACGGAAAAGCATTAACCACTATCGTGGAAGGCTTTCCTTCTAATATGATTGTTGAGAAATCAATAATTGATTTTCAACTGCAGAGGCGGCAAGCGGGTTACGGCCGAGGACTGAGAATGAAAATCGAAACTGACTCGGTGGAAATTCTATCTGGCGTTAGGAATAAAAAATCTCTCGGATCTCCTATCTCATTTTTAATAAAAAATTATGATTGGGAAAATTGGAAGGAGCAGATGTCGCCCTACAATGAAAATATCAGCGAAAAAATTTCGCTTCCAAGACCGGGTCATGCAGATTTAGTTGGAACTCAAAAATATAATTCTGATGACATCAGAAATTCCATTGAACGGTCCAGTGCAAGAGAAACGGCTGCGCGCGTTGCAGCAGGATCTGTAGCAAGAATATTTCTAAATCACTTCGGTATTTCAGTTGGAAGCTATGTTGAAAGTATTGGGGGCATTTATTCGCATAAAAGTTTCTATCAAAAACTTCTACAAAATAATTTAATAGAAGATTTTATTGCTTCAGGATTGTCAGATATTGCTGATAAAAGTCCGGTCAGAGTTTTAGAAAAATCCCAGGAAAATCAAATCATTTCAAAAATAAAATTAGCTAAAAAAAAGGGCGACACTCTTGGCGGCAATTTTATTGTTGTTGCCAGCGGACTTCCTGCCGGGCTTGGGAGTTTTGTTCATTATGACAGGAAAATGGATGCTGCTATTGCTCATTCTATTATGTCTATCAATGCTGTTAAGGCTGTTTCAATAGGCAGTGGTTTTTTATCTGCTGATAAATATGGTTCAGAATCTCATGATGAAATTATACTTGCTGATAAATCTTTTACAAGAAGGACAAATAATGCCGGCGGAATTGAAGGGGGCGTTTCGACAGGGTTACCAATAATTGTTCGTGCGGCAATGAAACCTATTGCAACTTTAATGACTCCGATTCAAAGCATTGATCTTAAAAATATGAAGCCTGCGGACGCACGACGTGAGCGAAGTGATTTTGTAGCTGTTCCGGCTTGCTCGGTAATTGCTGAAGCGATGCTTGCTTGGACATTAGCGGATTATTTTCTCCAAAAATTTGGCGGTGATTCCATCGAAGAAACGTCTGACAATTATCAAAATTATTTAAGCAAGAATTTTATTAGAGTTAAAAAAAATTTTTCGATTGAATAAAAATGATTCAAATTCAAAAGTTTATTTTTAATTCCTTTGGTGAAAATACTTATCTTGTTTGGGAGGAGACTTCTAAAGAAAGTATTATTATTGATCCAGGCTGTTTTTTAGATACCGAAAAGAAAAGACTTTCTGATTTTATTAGCTTAAATGATCTTTCAATCAAATACATGATTTTAACTCACGCGCACATTGATCATATTCTTGGATGCAATTACGTCAAAAAAAACTATTCTGCAGAATTTTATATGCCTGAAGGTGAATTACCACTTCTGACTCATGCAGAAAAACAAGCAGAGATGTTCGACCTGAATATTGAGACACCCCCTTTACCCGATCATTTTTTGAATGAAGAATTAGTACTGTTAATCGGAGATTGCAAGCTAGTTTTTTATCAACTCCCGGTCATACGCCTGATGAATATTGTATTTATTTTGACACGGAAAAAATCTGTTTTACCGGAGACGCTCTTTTTCAGAACAGCATTGGCAGAACCGACTTATGGGGTGGAGATTATATTCTATTGATGGAGTCAATCAAAAATAAATTAATGAATTTATCAGACGAAATAAAAATATATCCCGGACATGGTAATGAAAGTACAATTGGCTTTGAGAGAGTCGACAATCCGTTTCTAAATAATTAATGTTGTGCTGTTTGTTAAAAATGTTCAATATATTCATTTAGAAAATTGAAGATTTAATACGACGATGAATAGAAAAAAATATTTTCTAATAAAGAATTACTCACCACTTATTATTTCGTTAATACTTTGGATAATTTTATTTGAGTTTATCATCCCGACAAATTATTTCGTACCCAAACCGTCAGTAGTTCTCGAATCGTTCGCTTCCCTTTGGAATGATTATAATATTCTTCCTAACCTTTTCTCAACTTTCGGATGTATATATTTATCACTTTTAATCGCATTAATATCCCAGAATTTTTTATCTAACAAAGTTGTGCATAAAAAGTTTTCTAAATATCTGATTAAAAAACGAAATAAAAGTCGTTTGTTTTTTTTGATATTTTCGTTTTTAATTCTCTCTGCTATTTGGTTTTCGGATTTTTACTTTTTGAAGATAATTTTTGCTTCTGTTATTTCGACATTTACCTTAACGATCAAAAACATAAGGGGGATGGATAGAGTTCATCCTAATTTTATTGATTCAATGAAATCACTTGGATTTCCAAATGATGTGATACAAAATAAAATTATTTCAAAACTCGTAAGACCTTCTTTGCTTAATTATTTAAAGAATTATCAATTTGTCTTGTGGACGATAATAACAATTTATGAAGTATTTATTGATAGAGAAGGCATAGGCTTCATGTTAAAAAAAATTGTTGAATACCGGGATTTATCTGCTGCCATTGCTCTTCTGGCGATATTAGGTTTTATTTTATTACTGGTTAATAGGATCCATATTGCCATAACTAAGAATTTCAACTATGAGAACGATCATGAATGAATTCTCTCAACTGAAAATAAACGGATTGGATTATTCATTACCTGTAAGCACCGGTGTTACAAAATTACTTCTTGAGAATATTAACATTGATATTAAATCACAGGGTCAGCAGAACACTTTTACTTCCATCATTGCACCCCATGATTCAGGCAAATCAACTCTGCTGAAAATTGTTTGTGGATTAATTCCACCCACCAAGGGTCAAATAACATTTTTCCCTGATTCAAAGATTTCACCAATAACCAAAGTAGTCTTGATAAATGAATATAAGAATTACTTGCCCTGGCTTTCAGTGAGAAAGAATATTGAATTCACATTAGAACATAGCCGTTATGATGGGAAAAAGAATAACTCTGAAATACAAAACATAATTGACCTTGTTGGCTTAAATGGCTATGAAGATCACGTTCCAAGCAGTAAAAGTAAAGGTTTTATTTTTAGAATAGCAGTAGCAAATGCTTTAATCACAAATCCTGATTTTATATTATTAGATGAACCGTTCAGAAATTTTACAAGTTTATCGCGTTCAGAAGCATATCAAGTCCTTCACAATATTAAATCTAACACAAGGGTAAATTTTATTTTATCAACCACAAATATTTTAGAAGCAATTTATTTTTCGGATATAGTTTACATGATGCAAAAAAATCCGGGTTTAATATTTGACTCAATAAAAATTGATAGATCAAAAATTTCGGCAAAGTTCGATATTAATGATTACACAAGAGAAATTATTACGGAAATTCAAAATAGATTTGCTGCAAAAAAGAATCTTGGAATCATAAACTTTTCAATATAAAAATATAAACTTATGGTCATATGAAAGACAAACTGGATAAACTAAAACAGTTAAGGAATAAAGCACTTTTAGGAGGAGGAACAGAAAGAATTGAAAGTCAACATAAAAAAGGCAAATTCACTGCCCGCGAAAGAATTGAATTGCTTGTTGATGAAGGCAGCTTTGATGAAATAGATATGTTTGTAAAGCATCGAGCAGTTGATTTCGGTTTGGATAAAATTCATTATCCCGGGGATGGGGTTGTTACAGGATTTGGCAAGATAAATGGAAGATCGGTTGCTCTGTTTAGCCAGGATTTTACAATATTCGGAGGGTCATTATCCGAAACACATGCTGGGAAAATAATGAAGATAATGAATATGGCAATGAAAGTCGGAATCCCGGTCATTGGACTGAATGATTCAGGCGGCGCACGAATTCAGGAGGGGGTAATGAGTCTTGGCGGTTATGCCGATATTTTTCTTGCTAACACTCTTGCTTCCGGAGTAATTCCACAAATTTCCGTCATACTTGGTCCTTGTGCAGGGGGTGCAGTGTATTCTCCCGCAATAACCGACTTTATTTTTATGATTAAAAATACAAGTCACATGTTTGTTACAGGTCCGAATGTCGTGAAAACTGTAACCCATGAGGATGTTTCTTTTGAGGAATTGGGAGGGGCAGAGACTCATGCTTCCAAAAGTGGTGTGGCACACTGTATTTTTGAAAATGAAATTGATGCTTTAAAAGCGGTAAGAAGATTGGTGGGGTATTTACCTCTTAATTTTATGGATCATCCGATTGATATAAATTTCGATTCCGCTGCTCTCTCTTCGGATGAAAGATTGAATCATATAATTCCTCAGAGTCCGAATAAGCCGTACGATATGAAAGAAATTATTAACCTGCTTGTTGATCATGAAGACTTCTTTGAGATTCACTCTGAATTTGCTGAGAATATTATCGTTGGTTTTGGGAGAATCGGAGGATTATCAGTGGGAATAATTGCAAATCAACCTGAAGTTCTCGCTGGTGTTTTGGATATAAATGCTTCTTTAAAAGCTGCAAGGTTTGTAAGATTCTGCGATGCATTTAATATTCCTTTATTAGTGTTGGTTGATGTTCCAGGTTTTTTACCAGGCACCGAGCAGGAGTGGCATGGAATTATAAAGCATGGAGCAAAATTATTGTTCGCATTTTGTGAAGCTACTGTCCCAAAAGTTACGGTCATCACGCGGAAAGCATATGGCGGTGCTTACGATGTTATGAATTCTAAACATATTCGTGGAGATTTTAATTTTGCATGGCCTTCTGCTGAAATCGCAGTTATGGGTCCCAAAGGTGCGGTTGAAATAATTTTTAAAAAAGAAATTTCAAACTCGAAAGACCCTGAAAAGGAGATGCAAAAAAAGCTTGAAGAGTACGTAGAAAAATTCGCAAACCCTTATATCGCAGCCGAGCACGGATATATTGATGATATTATTGAGCCATCAGAAACAAAATTAAAATTAGTGAATGCATTTAACATGCTTAAATCAAAAGTTGATAAAAATCCAAAGAAAAAACATTCAAACATTCCACTCTGATAAGCGTATAAGCCAAACTCTTATTGTTCTATTAGTTAAGCTAATTAAGTAAGTTTTTACTTGATTCAATCCGGTTCAAGGTTTATATTGCATAACAATTTGTTAAATAAGGAGATACTATGAAGAAACTCTTACTGTTCGTTGGGGTGATTTCCTTATTTGCTTTACTGCTTAGTGCGTGTGGAGCAAATCAGGAAATAACCAAAGAAGTCAAAACTAACAGTAACGACTCGAACTTTACCAAAGTTGGAATCGTTTCTGAAATGT